>CAKZUM010000130.1 GCA_937921525.1 uncultured Saprospiraceae bacterium | reverse complement strand
GGAGCGTAGCTTCGTCCCTGTAAAATTCAACAGGGACGAAGCTACGCTCCTTATTGAGATCAAATAGCATATCCTTCTACAGACAGGGACGAGGCTACGCCCCTAATTAGCCCGTAACAAGATATGGGTAATCGTTAGGGCATTAGCCATCGGACGGCAGCCTTAAAGATAGCACCCAACATTTTTAATTTCTATCCTATCCAAATTGCTCAGCAAGATAATTCTTCCTACCTTTAAGAAAAGATAGGAAAAACTAGATTTTACCCATTGTACCTTGTCTTTCTTTTAAAAAATTAAAAAAATATTAATATTTATTTGGTCAACCAATTTATTCTTTTACCTTTGTTAGTAAGATAATTGGTCAACCAATTAAAGTACCATAGAAATTATAGAATAGTTTATGATTCAGCATTCACAGAGGACCAAGGTGGAGACACCTGTAGATAAAACTATAAAGCAGATAAGAAACTTAATTAGTTCTGGCCAATTAAATCCAGGAGATCGCCTGCCTTCCGAACGAAAGTTGGCAGAGCGTTTTAACGTAGGGCGGACACAAGTTCGAGATGCTATTGCTAAGTTAGAATTTTATGGAATCCTGAAAACATTACCCCAAAGTGGCACATTTGTAGAAGGACTTGGAATTACTGCTATAGAAGGATTAATTACAGACGTTTTGAAATTAGAAAACAATGAGTTTGCTTCTTTAGTAGAAACAAGAGTTTTATTAGAGACAGCAGCAGCAAGGTTGGCTGCCCAAAGAAGAACAACAGACGATATCATCATGATAAAAACTGCTTTAGATGCCTACGAAGCTAAAGTAGAAAAAGGATTACCTGCCGTAGAAGAGGATTTATTATTTCATTTAAAAATAGCAGAAGCAGGAAAAAATAATGTGTTGAAGTCTTTGATGTTAGTTATTACACCAGACATCGTTAAGAACTTTACAAAACTAGACGTTTGTAAAGATGGTCGATTTTATCGCTCTTTAGAGGAACATAAAATTTTGCTCGAACATATTGTGAATCAAGAACCTGATTTGGCTGCCCAAGCAATGGAAGGTCACCTGAAAGATGTCGTTGAATACAGTTCAAACTTCAAATAAATAGATATAGGTAGTTAGATATGAATATGGACTTTTTTTAAATCCCGTAATAAAATCGTTTACCTACACTAGGTGAAATAATTTTATGTATGAGATATATCCATCCTATTTCTTAGTTCAATTGCCCTAAGAGAAAACACAGAGTTAGATAAGTTCCAGTGCTAACTTCTCCAATTAAATACATTCATAAACATAGTATAGCAAACATAGTATAGCAAATGGTTTTCTCATTTGCTACCCTTGTAAAAAAAATAGATTTTGAAGAATGGTTATTTCTTCAAGGGGATAACTTATGCCTTCTACATTCAGAAGTTGTTTAAGTAACTTCTCAATTAAATTAACTCACTAGATATGATTGAAACTAAAATGTTCAACAGCATCAAGTATGTAGGATTATTTGCAATCCTGATGCTTTGTTTTATTTTTCCTTATAAAGGGAATACTCTTTACGCAAATACGCTTCCGTCAGACTTTCGAACTATTACTGGACAAGTGATAGATGCTGATAATGGAGAGACGCTCATTGGAGTGAATATTATTGTTAAAGGCACTTCTAGAGGAACCATTTCAGACTTCGATGGTAATTTCTCTATAGAAGCAGAGGACACAGATGTTTTGGTATTTAGCTATACTGGCTATACTGACACGGAGATACTTGTAGGAAACCAAACCACCATTAACTTATCTATGAGTGCGGATATTGCTCAGTTAGATGAGGTAGTAGTCATTGGTTATGGTACACAGAAAAAATCACATTTGACAGGCTCTGTTTCTAAAGTGGAAAACGAAAAACTAGATCAGATGGCCGTTGCTAGAATTGATGACGCTCTGGTAGGTCAAGTGTCTGGTGTCAATATTCAAGCAACTTCCGCAGAAGCGGGTGCGGCACCTACTATTACTGTTAGAGGATTTGGATCAGTCAATGCTGCATCTGGGCCTGCAATTGTAGTTGATGGACTTGTTGTAGATTCTGATTTCTTAGGCAATATGAACATGAATGATATTGCCTCCTTTGAAGTGTTAAAAGATGCAGCTTCTGCTGCCATTTACGGTAGTGAAGGATCGAATGGGGTCATCTTGATTACAACAAAGGACGGTGAAGCTGGAAAGACTAAATTTAGTTATGAAACTTTTATAGGAAGAAAAGAAGCATTTGGTAGTGACGCCTACAGAAAGAGTGTAGCCGATTGGGCGGAGTTTGAATTAGCGGAAAGCGGCACCCTTACTAATAATACAAAATATGCACAAGAATTAGTTTCCGTAACGGGTATTGACAGAGATTGGCAAGATGTCTTCTTTGATGGTGGCAATATTCAAAGTCATTCTTTCTCGGCAAGAGGTGGAAGTGATAGAACCAAATTTAGTACCTCTTTAAGATACTTACATGATGAAGGCGTGGTCATCACGGATGACTACAAGTTTTATTCTGTAAGGTTAAAAATGGATACTAAAGTTACGGATAAATTGAAATTCGGAATGAGTGCAACGCCGTCTTTCTCAAGACGAAGAGCTTTGCCTACTTCTATCCACAATCCTATCAGACAATCTCCTTGGTTGCCTATTTATCATACGGAGGAAACGCTTTCCTACATTAATAGAGACGCCTATCCAGATGTTGCAGCTGGAGATTATTTCTTGGAAAATCATTTAAGAAATATAGATATTGATCCAAATGATGAGTTTGGGGCTAGTAGACCTCGTACCTCAGGTGATATGAATCCTTTTGCGCAGTACGTTGAAAGAGAACATTACGAGAATAAAACGGCTTTATTGGGTTCTACTTATTTGAGTTATGAAATTGCGGAGGGACTTACGGCTAAATCGTCATTAGGTGTTACAGTAGAAAACCGTAAAAGAACTAGGTACAACGGTACTTTGCATCATGCTAGTGCGAGTAGAGCTTCTTACCAATTACAAAATAGAGCTCGAAATAGAATTATTTCAGATAACACTTTAGCTTATAATACAGGAATTGATGGACACGAAATCAATGCGCTACTAGGTGCCACTTTCCAAAAAAGAACTGCTCAAAATAGTGTAATTAATGGCGCTGGCTATGCGAATGATTTATTGAAAAATTTACAAGGAGCAACTTTAATTACCTTAGGCGAAGAAATCAATGCGGAACAAAATAAGATTGGGTATTTCGCTAGAATTAATTATGCGTTCGATAATAAGTATTTAATTAATGCTTCCTTTAGACGAGATGGGAGTTCTGTTTTTGGTAGAGATCAAAAATGGGGTAATTTCCCCGCTGTTTCTGTAGGTTGGAATGTACATAATGAAGATGCTTTGAGTGGTAGTGCTATTAGCAGATTGAAATTTAGAGTTAGTTATGGATTGACGGGTAATGAGAATTTCAATGTAGGCAGCACTATTGAAAACACCTATCCTTATTTGGCATTATTGAGTAATACGAATGCGATAAATAATGGCGGTATTGCTTCTGGTGTATCTCCCTTGAATATTGCAAATACTTTATTACAATGGGAAGCTTCAAGAGAATTTAATCCTGGTATTGATTTCGGATTTTTGGATAATAGAGTAACAGGTTCGGTAGATTATTATGTAAGAACTAGTGATCAATTATTATTAGAAAATCCTGTTTCTTATGTCACAGGATTTGATGCAGGTATTGTGAACTTAGGAGAAGTAGAGAACCGTGGATTCGAGCTTGAATTGAGAACTAGAAACGTATCTAATGGTAACTTTAAATGGAACTCTGTTATAATCGCTTCCACCAACAAAAATGAGTTGCTCAGTTTTGGGGAATCTGATGGCGCATTATTAGAGGATGGTTTTGGTAGAAATTCGCAATGGATTAACTCTGTCGGTCATCCTATTTCTTCCTTTTATGGTTTTGTAAAAGATGAGGAATTGGCTACACAATATTATGACTCTCCTTATATTCCGATCAACGGTATTTCGGAAGATGTAATTGTTAAAGATTTAAATGGTGACGGTTTAATTACCAATGATGATAAGACGATTCTTGGTGATCCTTATGCAGACTTAGTATGGAGTTTTACCAATGAATTTATTGTTGGTAGTTTTGATTTTTCTATTATGCTTCAAGGAAGTTTAGGTGCTGAAATTAAAAATGTTGGAGATCAATATTTTGGCACTCATTGGCAAGGTAGTACTACAGATGTGAATCAAGTAGTAGAGGATGGAATTATATCTCACCCTTCCTTCCTACAGCCAAGAATACACACAGATGAAATTGTTCAAAATGCAAGTTACTTTTCATTACGAAACATAAACATCGGATATACTTTAACGCCTAGTCAATTAGATCGATTAGGTATTGGGTCCGTAAGAATTTATGCATCTGGACAGAATTTGATTTATCAGACATCTGATGAGTATAATGGCTTCAATCCTGAATTTATTGATAATAACAATAGCCCTAGAGCCTATGGTTCTCAAAGAGCAGGTACACCGTTATTTAGTACGGTATCACTTGGATTGAACATTAATTTTTAATAATGCACAAACGTAGCTTAGACCTCTGGTCTGAGTAGTCTTAATGTATATCTATTCAGACCATAAGTTTAAGTTACTTTTTGAAAAATATCAATAATGAAATTTATCAAATATATAGTACTCGCAGTAATAGGAATTATGTTCCATTCCTGTGATACAGAAGAGTTTTTAAATCCATTGCCAGATTCTGCTATTGTTGTGGATGCCTTCTTTGCATCTGATGATGATGTGTTGGCAGGAATCATAGGTATCTATGATGCCATACAAGGGGTCAATGAAAATACACAGACCAATATTACTAGAGCGAATCGTGGAATACAATTCGAGTATATGTTGTCTGAAATGCGTACAGACAACACACGTACCGCAACAATAGAAGGTACAAAAGCTGACTTTCATCGCTATAGAGTGAATCCTGATAATATCCAATCAGAGGATATGTATCAGTCTATGTACGAGGTCATTTTTAGAGCAAATAATGTCTTGGATTTTATTGATGTTGCAGATGCAGAAAATAGAGCTGCCTACACAGCAGAAGCCAAATTTTTAAGAGCTTTTGCTTATTTCAAATTGGTCCGTTTATTTGGCGATATACCTTTGGTAACTACTGTTGTCACTCCTGACCAGACGGATTTGCTTTTTACTAGAGCAGCCACTACACAGATTTATAACCAAATCGTTTCAGACTTGCAAGAAGGGGTTGCTAATTTGGATAATGGTTCTAAATCAAGAGCTTCCAAGGCGGCTGCTCAAGGCCTTTTGGCAAAGGTATACCTCTCACAACCAGAACCTAATTATACAGAAGCTGCGGCATTATGTCAAAGCATTATTAATAGTGGAGCATTTTCTTTAGAATCTAATTTTAGAGATGTATTCTATAATGAGTTGAATGACGAAATTCTTTTTGCTATCCAGTATGAATTAGGAAATTCACAAGAAAGCCAAAGCTTCTCTTCTGAATTTACAGCAACCATTCGTCAAGGTAGAGAAGATGGTCACAATATTGTTAATGATAATTTGGTAGCAGATTTTCAGGCAATTGGAGGAAACAGAACAGAAGTTTCTTATTGGAATGCGGGTAGATTTTTAGAAGTAACCAAGTTTTTACCAGAAGGGTCAGATATAACTGCTGTTCCACCTACTTATGGGCCAAGCCCTCGGGATGCAGGTAATGATGTGATTATTTTACGATATGCAGATGTATTATTAATGCATGCAGAGGCGATTTTAGCAGGTCGTGCGGAAACTTCTGATGGTACTGCTGTGGCTTCCTTTAATGCAGTTAGAGCAAGAGCAGGTATAGAGCCAGCTACCTCTGTTTCTCAGATTTCTTTACTTAGAGAAAGACGGGTAGAATTGGCATTTGAGAACCAGCGATTTTATGACTTACTAAGATTCGGCGTTGCGGATCAAGTGTTAAGTGCACACGCTTCTGAGATGGGATATACTAGCTATAATGCTAGACAGTTGTTGTTACCAATTCCAGCAAGAGAAATTAATTTGAGTGGTGGACTTCTAACTCAGAACCCTGGGTATTAAAAGATATGGTTCTATGATAAATACCGTGGAAATGTAAGATCGTCGAGGTTTGTAACCTCGATGCACTATGATAATCGTATGGTATCGAGGTTACAAACCTCGACAATCGATTTTAAACACGGTATTTGTTAAAGAACTAAAAATATAAATTAGTTTTTGACTAATGTAGCTTAGACCTCTAGTCTGAGAAGAATAAATAGGTACTCCTTAGACCAGAGGTCTAAGCTACCTACTAAAATTGTCAAAGAGCTATAAATTAAAGAAAATGAAAAATAAATTTAATTTTATAAAAAGAACAATTCAACTGTTCTTTTGCTTAGCTATTCTAGCTGTAGGTTTTAATAGCTGTCATGACGCTTTCGATTTTGAATTACCAGATTCAAATTCGAGACCTGATCTCAATTTACCTGTGGCAAACTTCTCTTACGCTTCTGCTGCGGAGGATTTTAAAACAATAAAATTCAACAACCTCTCCTTTGAATCTACTACTTTCGAATGGGATTTTGGAAATGGAAATACTTCTACTGAACAAGACCCTGTCTTCACATTTGAGGGAGGAGAAGGTACCTATCCTGTAACCTTAACTTCTAAAGATGGAAGAGGAGAAACCAGTACTATAACGATACAGGTAGTAGTAGTGGAAGGACCATTCCAGCCAATTATTTTGGAGCCAGGTTTTGAAGATAATGCCTTACCTGATGGCTCTGGTGACGGACGGGATTCTTGGAGAACGAGCATAGGCGGTGTGATTCAGATTACAGGTAGTCCAGTAACATTTGGTTCTCAAGGTGCCAAGTTGCCTGACGACATGTCTCGTGTGGGTTATCAAGAAATTGTTGTAGAAGCAGAGTCTAACTATGACCTAACATTCTGGTATACTATGCTTCAAGGTTCTTCTGATCCTTTTGTTACTGTAGCTATCGTAGGGGTGACAGAATTTGGCCCTATCACGACTAGAGAAGAAGCTACTGCAGGAACAATTGCTTCTGTAACTGTAACTGACACGGAAGATCCTACGGTATATGTGGAACAAAAATTATCTTTTGCTACTGGAGCCAATGATAAAATTGGAATTTATTTTTTCAATGGTCCTGTGGAAGCTAGACTAGATAATTTTACGATTGAAATTGGAGCAGCAGGTGCTGTACCTCCTTCGGCTGGATTTGATGTGGAACAGAGTGAGGAGAATTTCCTAGAGTACACATTTACAAATACCTCTAAGAACGGTTCAACTTACCTATGGGATTTTGGAGATGGCAATACCTCTACAGAAGAGTCTCCAACTCATGTCTATGCTACCCCTGATAATTATACAGTTACCCTTGAAGTCACTAGTGAGAATGGGCTATCTGGTACTTTAGAAAAAGGCGTAGATATTCAAGCGCCAGTTACCGTTGACTGTACTTGGGAGATTGATCCAGAAGATTATCGAACGGTCCATTTCTCGGATGCTTCCATAGGAGCGGTAGAGTTGTTATGGGAATTTGGAGATGGCTTTCAATTTACAGGAATGAGTGCTTCTCATACTTATCGAGAGGATGGTATCTATACCGTAACTTTAACATCTACAAGTGTAACAGGTTTGCAAGATTTTAAACAATTTGATGTAACCATTTCACAAGGATTCATCGCTACAATTAGCGAGGCAAGCTTTGAAGATAATGATCCTTCAGCTGCTGCTTGTGGTTCTGGTTTAGATGGTCGAGATTGTTGGAGAAATAGTGCTTTAGGTGGCGTTATTCAAATTACTTCAGGTCCGACAGTGACAGGTTCTCAAGCGGCTAAGTTACCTTCTGATGGTTCTCGTATTGGTTATCAACGAGTGATGGTAGAACCTAATACAATATATAACGTGAGTTTTAATTATACCATGAAAACGAGTCCTGAGGGAAGTTTAACGGTATCTATTTTGGACGGCTCTACTTTGACAGATATATCTGAAGTGCCAGGAGCTACCATTGCTTCCGTTACCGTAAACGATCAGACAGATGCCAATGCTTATATCACAGAAACGATCAACTTCAATTCAGGAAATAATACAGAGATAGCTGTCTTCTTCTCCAATGTAGGAGTAGAGTGTAGAATAGACGATATTTCGTTAGCACTTGCTCAAGGTTTTATACCAATGGTGAGTGAAGGTGGATTTGAAGATAACACCTTGTCTGATGGTACAGGAGACGGCCGGGACTCTTGGAGAAATGCTTTAGGAGGGGTTATTCAAATTACATCAAGTCCTACAAATAGTGGCGCTCAAGCAGCGAAGTTACCTTCCGCTGGCGATCGGGTCGGTATGCAAGAAATACAAGTAGAACCTAATACGAAATATAGAGTTTCGTTTTTCTATACGATGAAAACGAGTCCTGAAGGAAGTTTAACTTTCTCTATATTAGATGGTACTGCTGCTGCTTTGACTGATTTATCTCAAGCTGCTGCGGCTACGATTACATCCGTTACTGTAAATGATCAGACAGATGCCAATGCTTATATAATGGAATCTCTAGAATTTAATTCTGGAGGAAATTCAACAATTTCCATTCTATTCAACAATGTAGGGGTAGAATGTAGAGTAGATGATATTTCAATTACTACACTATAGCAACAACGAAATATATAACTTCCGCAAGTTGGCTCTAATTATTTTTCAAACTGGAAAAGAATAGAGGCAGATGCGGAAGTTATTGTTTTGTTGTTACTTAATTAATTTTGACTTTACTGAAAAAAGCCCTGTGTTTTCACCCAGTTACAGTTACAGATAAAATAATGGTTAACGACTTGTTTGATAGTAAAAAAAACTCCAGTTATAGATGTAGACGGTATGGATATAATTCTCTCGTATTTTTTATAATAACACTTATCGCAATCGGATGTGGAAAAACAAGTCGTTCTCTTATATCCTCTGCTGAGAAAACTAAACCAGTAGAAGGCGTTGATTATTTCTTACCGAAGATTGATCTAAATAACTGGAAAGTGACCTTACCTATAGGGAAGCCAAGCGAAATAAAACCTCCTGCAATATTAGACTATACCAATATACCTGCACTAAAAGATTTCATGTACAATGACTCTACCGATGGTTCTTTAGTTTTTTATACTTACCCAGGTGCTTCAACTAGAAACTCTTCTTATTCCAGAACAGAACTAAGAGAACAAATGCTACCAGGAAGTAATAATACAAACTGGACTTTCGCACAAGGTGGACGAATGAAAGGGACCTTAGCTGTTACGGATGTTTCTACTGAAAAAAATGGGAAGCCATCCAAAATTATCATTATGCAAATACACGGTCGTTTGACCAATGCGCAAAGAGATTTAATAGGGGAAGATGATAATAATGCCCCGCCTGTACTCAAAATTTATTGGGATAAGGGCGGTAGAATCCGAGTGAAAACTAAAGAATTAAAAGATGTAAATGTCTCTGAATCGGATATATTAAAAACAAGTGCATGGAAGGACGATGGTGGACATAATTTTAAGACGAATGTAGGTAATGATAAATTTACTTTGGAGGTGATTGCCTCCGAAGGCAAGTTGGAGGTGATTTTAAATGAAGAAGAATCAGTGGTTTATGAAAATATTCATATGCAGAAATGGGGGGTATTTGAAAATTACTTTAAAGCAGGAAATTATTTGCAATCAAAAGACGCAGATAGTTTTGCAAAAGTTAAATATTATGATTTAGAGATTAGCCATTGAGTATACGTCCGAGGGGGGCTAACATTTTTAGTTACTATTTTATAATTTTTTAATGGAGTATTTTAAAAAGGCAAAGTACCTCATAATCAATAATTTATATCAAGCTACTGTTGCTATTTTTTCGCTTTTTACAATTATAATTTAACTATAGATTACAGCATGAATACAGTAAAGACACAACTAAAAAAAAATAATTTGATTAGATAAGCATTTTTTTTTATAAATAATTTGGTCAACCAATTTTTT
>CAKZUM010000129.1 GCA_937921525.1 uncultured Saprospiraceae bacterium | reverse complement strand
CTTTTATTTAAGGAATGGTATTGGCACCTACGTTTACTAAACCTTTGAGGTTTAGTAAACGTTTGCTTTCCTTCAACTATTCTGCTCTAAACAATAATTCAAGTTGATGTACCAATACTTCTTTACCATATTGATTTAAGTGTTCATTCGGAATTTTCTCATAGTCGAATTGGGTAGAATCTAGTAATAGGCTTAGATCAATTATTTCCGTTGTGCTATCTTGTATGCCTGCTTGTATGACTTTTTTATTGCTAGCAATCTGCGCTCTAAAATCTTGGATACCGATTTTTTCAGCGAGCATATAATCAATAGGAGTAAAATAAAATCGAATATCTAAATTCCTGTTTTTATTAAAATGAGCGATCTCTTGGAGTGCTTTTATTTTTCGATGATCTGACGGAATAGCCTGCATATAGTGGTAGATAAATCCATAGCGTAGGCTGGTATCTCTTGCGGCAATTGGAAGCATTTTTTCTAGTGTTGCTACAGTTCCTATTTTTTTGTTTTCGTATAGAATAGGCGTTTTTTCAAAAGTAGCTTTATGGATTAATTCATACTGATTAAAATTGAAATGTCGCCAATAGGGATAACCGTTAAGGGCATACTTTTCTTTAAGAAACTGGTAGTTAGGACGAAGATCCCATTCGGGAGAAAAACTGCGTAGATTGATGGGGATAAGAATTGTTACTTTTTTATTAGGAGCTGTTCTATTGATGTGCTTGATAAACGCTAAATACAATTCTGAGTGGTAGGCATAATAGGATATACCTGTGACAGATTGTACTAATTGAGCGTCAAGGATTTCTGCTATAGATCGTTTGTCTGTATCATTTTTTGCATAGTGCCTGTTTACGCTATCGCCAAAGAAAATAAATGGTTGTGCTGTGTCTAACGCTTCTTGCAATTGCTTTAATTCAGGAAAAGGATGGGTTCTTACCCAATAAGAATTTATGCCAAATATCAATATAAAAAGGAGTAGACCTTTTAGGGAGAAGCGGATGATATTTTTTAAAAATAGGTTCATTGATTTTTAAAACTGAAAATAGATAAAGGCTTGTTCTTGACCGCTAAAGAAAAATATAAGCAGAATAAGCACGAAGTAAAACCCATGACGGAACAACCGATTCCATGTTAATCCTAATGTTGCAATAGCATGTTTTTCTGCCCTTCCTACCCATTCAACGATTACAAAGCCAATGATTATTAAGAGTAAATGAATGACCTTAGTACGACCTAAAAAATGGGGGGAGGAGAATAAAGATGTTGAAAATAACTCAGAAAGATAAGCCCAAGCATGTGATAAATTTTCTGCTCTAAAGAATATCCATGCGACCACAGTCAGACTAAAGGTAAGTAGCATGGAGAGGCACTCTCTTAGAGAGGGCAACCACTTTCCTTTAGCCACGATGTCTAAATTTTGTCGGTTGCTATTCGTTAATAAAAGAGGGAGAAAATAAATCGCATTCAATAGCCCCCATATAATGAAGGTCCAATTAGCACCATGCCAAAAGCCACTCACTAAAAAAATGATAAAGGTATTTCGGACCTTTGATACCGTGCCTCCACGACTCCCGCCTAAGGGAATATATAGGTAATCTCTAAACCAGGTAGAAAGAGAAATATGCCAGCGCCGCCAAAATTCTGCCATGTCTCTGGAGAAATAAGGAAAGGCAAAATTTTGCATTAGATTAAATCCAAATAGCCTAGCCGTACCAATGGCTATATCAGAGTACCCAGAGAAGTCTCCATAGATTTGAAAGGTAAAAAATATAGCACCGAGTAGGAGGGTACTTCCACCATAGTCAGCAGAATTATTGAAGATTAAATTAGCATACTCCGCACAGTTATCTGCGATTACTACTTTTTTGAATAGCCCCCAAAGTATCTGTCGCAATCCATCTACTGCCTTTTCATAATCAAATCTTCTTTCAGTCGTAAATTGTGGGAGTAGATTCGTAGCTCGTTCAATTGGACCTGCGACGAGTTGAGGAAAAAAACTTACAAAAGCAGCGAAGGCAACGAAGTCTTTAGTTGGGGTTAATTTTTGTCGATATATATCTATAGAGTAACTGAGCGTTTGGAACGTGTAAAAACTAATACCTATGGGTAAAATAATATTAAGTCGTGCGGGATCAAACGTAGTACCAAATAGAGAGAAGGCCTGTACGAAATTATCTGCGAAAAAATTATAATATTTAAAGATGCCTAACAATCCAATATTTACAAAAAGACTACACCACAACAGTATTTTTCGTTGCTGATGATTTGTTACCTTTCCTAGTTGCAATCCTATCAAAAAATCAACACAGGTACTAAAAAAAATTAGGGATAGAAATCGCCAATCCCACCAACCATAAAAGAAATAACTAGCTACTAATAATAAGATATTTTGATGACGTAAATCTCGATTAGCAACAAACCAATATAGCAGGAATACAAGAGGTAAGAAAAGGGCAAATTCTACAGAATTGAAGAGCATTGCTTATTGTTTAGGCTTTAACCGAGTTAACATAGAGGTGAAAAAGGAAGCGGCTAACGTCATGACAATAAGCGTACTTAATGAACTAAGCGACTCACACCACAAAGCAAAAAAAATCATTAGTATATTACCTGATACTAAAATCAAGGTAGCTTTAGAATGAGAATATCCGTTATCTAATAATAAGTGATGAAAATGTAATCTATCAGAATGAAACGGATTTTTCTTATTGACAATTCGGATGATAAATACTCTAAAAGCATCAAAAATAGGTAGGAAAGAAAAGCTAAGTGCAATAGCAATAATACGATCGGATAGGAGTATATCTGGAAAAGAGGTAGTATAAATATCAATAAATCTCAGAGTCAATACAACCATAAAAAAGCCGATAACCATAGAACCAGAATCTCCCATATAAATCTTTGCAGGTGTAATATTATATTTTAAAAATCCAGCAGTAGCACCCGCAATAGAAAAGGAACATACTGTGAAAAAATGATCTTCTGCTACATAAAACCAATAGCCAAGACTTAAGGTAGCCACCACAGTTAATCCTCCTAAAAGGCTGTTGATTCCATCAATCAGATTATAGGCATTGATAAAGAAAATAATGACCAAAGCACTTAGTGTATAGCTAATCAAAGGGTGGAGACTATAGATACCAAACAAGCCAAATAAGTTAGTAAGTCTATAATCAATAACCAGCAGAACACTGGCAACTATTAACTGAAAAACGATTTTATTACGGGGCGAAACCCCCATATAATCATCTCTAAGACCTACCCCAAAAATAATTAGTAAGGCAAGAATGAGCCAGAGGTGATCCACTACCAAATAAGAACTACCAAAAAGTAGTAAGCTTCCACAACTGGCAATTACAACTGCAACGCCTCCGAATAACGGTACGATTGTAGAGTGGGAACTTCTAGCATTCGGTACATCATACAATTCATTTTTAATAGCCACCTTGATAATCAATGGCACCAATAAATAACTTAAAATGAATGCTATTAGGAATGATAAAAAAATGTTCACTAATTATTTTTTCGGATTAATTTGATGATATTTTTAACAATTACATCTGGCGGTTCTGTAAGGAGTGCATTTTTAAGCGTTTTAAAATGCTGCGGTTGTACACTCTTAAGTAAGCCCATAGGATTTTTTAAAACTGACTTTATTAAGGGGATTATTTGACTTACTCGATCTGCTCGAAATAAATGAAATAAATAGTAAATTAATCGGAATGGGCTAGTCAAAATCCACCCTAATCTATAACTAAAAGAAGTCTTTAATTGATTCAATTCTCTTAACGACTCATTTAAGGAAAAATCAACAGATGGGATAATATAATCATAGGATAAAAGAAGGGTACAATCATCTAATTTTTGGGGAGCTTGGAATTGAAATATTATTTCTGAATGTTTGTCTTCAAAATAATAGGTGTCGTCTTCTACAAAATTTGCATTACTCGATATTTGGGCAGTCTTTAAGGATAATGATGGTTCTAAATTTACAAAACCAGCACTACTTATAGGAAGCAATTTAACCGCATGAATCGTTTTCTCATCGCACCACTCATTAATGTCCCAAAGATGTTGATCCGCTTTAATGATTGCCGATAGCTTTTCGACTTCCTGAAATCCTTCGCCAAAATTAATCAGTATACTAGTAGTATATCTATTTCCTTCTTCTAACCCATTACCAAAAGCATTTAGAAATTTTTCATGCTGCGCGCTCAAAAGAGTTATTTGTTCAATAGTTGACTTTTCTCTTGGCAAAGTGAAAAACGTCTGATAGCTAGATGCTATGTGGGAAAGAAAAGGCTTATTGATAAGTGTCGTATCGGAGAAGTGATGATTTCGAAGCCCCTTGCTTATGAAGTCATCAAAACGTTCTGTTGATATATTTTCTTTGGATCTATTTAAATTTAATTCTCTATCAAGTTGTTGAACTATTTGCAAGGGATCATTAAGTAACTCATCATATTTAACAAAAGAAGTAACATATCCTTGTCTGTATTTTTCAATACAAAAAAGATGAGATAAATAAAGAAGATGTGATTTGGTATAGGAAAATTGATTACGTTTTTCCAAAGACGCCGCTACTTCCTCAGGATGTCGAAGCATCACTATACATTGAATCGTAATATTTAAAGAATCGAATATATTTTCCCAAAATGGAAATAGATAGCAGATACGGGGATCTTTAATTGCAAATAAACTTTGTCCCTTAAATTCTTCCTCAATAATTTCGATAGCTTCTGATCGATATTTGCTGATAGATAGGTGTTTCCACCAGTCCCCATTTATTAAACCTGTGTAATCCCAAGTGATTTTTAATTCAGCAAGTAATTTATTATTTAATGCCTGAACTCGAGTATTTTCATAAAAACCCTTTGGGTTATCATAAGAGGGTGGGGCGATCGCCTTTCCCAGATCAATGCCCATTCTATCAAGCACACCTGACAGGGCGGAGCTGCCACTTCGATGAACCCCTAAGATAAGGATACATCTTCTGGCTATATTTGACATATTTCTATTATGCACTTATTCGACTTTTGTAAAATAGTAGGCCTTCCTTTACATCTTCAAATAGATAGCCATTTCCTTTATCTATCACTAATAGCCTGTTACAATATTGTTCTATCAAATTCATAAAATGAGAGACAAATAATATTGTTTTTCCATTAGCGATTCTATTATTAAAAATATTATTAGATTTAGCTTTAAAGCCTATATCTCCAACCTCCCCAAAAAATTCATCAATCAAAAAAATATCAGCCTCTGCATGTAATGCAATAGATAAGGCCAGTCTGGAACGCATACCGCTCGAATAAAATCGAAGGGGGGTATTAACAAACTTTTCTACTTCTGCATACATTATGATCTCTTCAAATCTTTCCTCAATTTCTTCAAAAGTTAGTCCGAAAATAGATCCATTTAGATAGATATTATCTCTTGCTGTTAGTGCATCATCAAAGGCCATTCCTAGGGCAAGTTTCGTGAGTCGTCCATTGACTTCTACACTGCCTCCTTCATTCGCATCTATATAGCCGATAATAATTTTTAGCAAGGTAGATTTTCCACTACCATTTTCCCCAATAACTCCTAAAAAATCTCCTTTAAAAACATTAAAGCTAATGGTCTTTAACACCTCTACCTTTTGAGCATATTTTTTAGGATTAATTAAAGATTTCACTCTTGTTCCCATAGAGGCATGCTTGTCCATGACGTAAAATGTTTTAGCAACATTTTTGACTTTTAAAACAATATTTTCCTCCATTTCCATCAAATCTTTTCTGTAACTTTTTTAATGTTCTTTTTAAAAATATAGATTGCTACTACTAGAAATATTCCTGCGAATAAGAAATTATAAATTAGCCAAAATGGATATAATTCATTGTTTTCTAATAGACAGGCTCTTGCGTTGAGAATTATTCCTATAAAAGGGTTTATATACGAAAACCAAGTATAGTCTTCAAAAAAATAAGTTCCAGAGTAAAAAATCCCTGATGACCAAAACCCTATGTTTAGCAGAATATTCCATATATGAAAACTATCTTCAAATAGGGGTCTCAGTAAACTTAAAATAATGCTAATGGCCAACCCAAATATAAACCAAGTTAAGAGTACGATCGGGAATAGATAAAAATATTCTCCATAGGTATTTTTATACAACAAGGAGATAATCGCATAAGCGAAAAAATTGAAGACCATTCCATAAGTAATGGACAGCATATGCGAAATATACAAGTCTACCCAATTGAATTGGATATTCTCCATCAAGTACTGTTTTTCTTTTAGTATCAAAGAACCTTTTCTACTAGCTTCTGCAAATGCTAGCCAAAGAATAATTCCGCAGAAGATATATAATACATAGTTTTCTTGCTCTTTCTTAAAGATTCGAGTAAATATAAAATAATATAAACCTATCTGAGAAAGTGGATTAGCTAATGCCCAAAGCAAGCCTAGTACGTCATTATAATACCTTCTTTTGAAATCGACTTGGGCGATTTTCCAAATTCGCTCTATTCGATTATTTTTAGGTAATCTTTTTTCTACAAACTCAAATATTCTATCCGTCATAAAGTATGAAAGAAAGTAACTTTGCAGACAATAAGTTACTCAGTTATATAGTAGGCTTTTTATTTGAGAACAAGCCTAGTTTTGAAGAGAAAATAATTATATATTCGTTACTTAAAGCGCAAAATATATTAATGTTATCAAAGTATTATAAAAATAGCTACTTTTTAATTGGTTTTTATTTAGCGAATAACGCCTTCTTGCATCAATTAACGCACAAGCTACCAATTAATAGGGCTGCACCGCCTATAAAATGGATCAATCCAAATACAAAGATGTGTATAGATGGATTTCTTAGAAGCGGTGGTACTTACTTTGCTTACTATTTTAGGTATTTTAATCCAGATCATCATTTAGCTCACCACACACATAGCTTACAGCAAATTAAAAAATCTCATTCAAAAGAAATACCGCTGATTATAACCATTCGACATCCATTAGATTGTTTATCTTCTTTGGTTTGCTATGATAAAAGACTTAGCATTCAAGTCGCATTGCATACCTATATTTATTTTTATCAAGGTCTTCTAAAGTTACCACCTACGATTTATTTTGATTTAGTAGATCATAAAGATACGCCTTGGTTACTGATTCAAAAAATCAATGAACACTATGGAACTTCTTTTGCTGCGCCTATTTTATCTGCGAAAGAACTTGCTGAATTTTTAGCAACTATACCCATCGAAATTCCAAGCCCTTCTATTCTAAGCTCTCCTATTCCCAATGAAGATAAACGTCGAGAAAAAGAAGTGATAAAAAAAGAATTGCCTCATTATAAAAGTTATAATGAAGCTGTAAAATTATACGAACAACTGAGGACTAGAAAAATTTGATTTAAGGGTGTAGGTAATTAAGTCTAGTTGCTAACTAGTTTTTTTTAAGATGGATTTCTTCTGTACACTTTCTTTAAATTGTTCATTTATGGCTATTAACATGTTATTCGCTAAATGCTGTCTATTGAAGTTATAGGCCAGGGATAAACAACCTTTTTGATATTGTCGATACGCTTCTTTATCCGAATATATTTGCTCTAACTTCCTGAGAAAATCTGTCTCATTTTCTGGTTCATAACATAGCCCAGCCTTATAGAATTCAATGAGCTTTTTAGCCTCGCCTTCTACCCCTAATAAAATTGGTTTTGCCATTGCCGAATTTTCAAAGATCTTTGAAGGAAGTACTTTTTTGAAAGTATCTTTTTTCATCAAATTGATTATGGCTACATCGGCTATGCTGATATGTTCTGCTACCGCAGATTTTGGAATAGCGTCAAGGAGTGTAACATTCTTTAGTTGAAGTGCTTTTGCTTTTTTTACTAATCTTGCTTTAAAAGCACCTTCGCCAATAAAGAGAAAATGTATCGCTTCATTTTTAACTTTTGTAGCACAATCTAGAATAAAATCTAGTTTATGGGCTAGCCCATGTGTGCCTATATAAGCTACAATAAACTTTCCCTCTAGTTCATATTGACGAATTAATTGTTGATTTTTTTCTCTAGGTTCATATTGACTTAAATGAACACCATTTTTTATAATATGAACCTTATCAGCAGGAATTCCACAAGCTATCATTCGCTCTTTAAATGTATCTGTTACCACAACAATCTGGTCCGCTTTTCTATATAGAAATAAAACTAACTTATCTAGCAATTGAAGTATCCTATCTTTTTCAATAGCGGATACCGCCTTTATTGATTCTGGCCATAAATCCCGTATTTCCATGACCCAGGGTCTACGTTTAAATACAGAAGTTAAGTAACCACTTACGGCAGTAAATAATTGTGGTGAGGTGGCAATGATTAGATCCGTTTTTACAAATAAACTAGCAATAAAACTGGTAACACAAAAACTTATGTAATCTAATATTCGCCTGACTAAACCACGATTTGGAGAGATATAACTCCAGACCCGAATGACTCGAATACCATCCATCATTTCTTCTTGATACCATTTATTTTTATACCCTGAAAATATTTCTCCCTTTGGAAAATTGGGCGCACAAGTAATCACGGTCACTTTTTCTCCTTGCTTTACCCATTCCACACAATGCTCATAAGTACGGGTAGCAGGCGCATTGCTTTCAGGGGGAAAATTGTCAGTTAAAAATAAAATGTTCATATAAAATTTATAGTAGTATTTAGTTCCTTGTTGAAAGATACTTGTACCTGAATAGCCTTTGTTGTGTCGTTATATCCATTAGCATATAGATAATTTTCCATACTAATATTGTTGCAATGCTTAAAACTTATTTGCCACGTATGGCCTTTAATAATATTATTATCTAGAATTATATCAGCTTCTGGGTAAAAATGAAAAAAGGCAACCCCTTCCTGACTACCTGTAATTTTGTCAATTAATGTAAAAGAACTTTCATTTCCGATAAAACTTCTCTCATGTATGCAATCTAACTTTTTATAGCCATCATGTTTTGCAATGAATTGATTAGGACCGTCTTCTATAATCGTGACTTTGGCTCTTCGTGCGACTCTGAAACCTCCCCAAATTTCTGATTGCTCCGCATTTCCAACACAAACAGTATTATGGGAAATGGTAGAACGTTCTAGCTGTCTTCGCTCATTTTTTTCGTAAGTAGAAATACCTGTATCTACTATTAATGGATTTCCATTGTGGTACAGCTCAAAGTTAAAAGTATCACTGTGTGCATGACCCGGAATATAATCAGGCCCTATTTGCCCAATATCTAATATTACCTCATAGGGCTTCTTAGTTATTTTTCGATAACCACTTTCCATCAAAGAAGTATTGCGAATGTTTACCTTCAGTCGATCCGCATATTCTTGAAGAGAATTTGATGTTGGCGCAATTCCTATTGTACTATCATTAAGCCTAGGCATATCTCCGTTAGAGTAAGTCATTTTCTTCATCCAGCCCAGCATTAGAGATGCCTGTTTTTTTAAGACTTTTAACAAGCTTGCTGAAGGAACTGTGCTAGAGTGTTGGAGTAGATTAATGCAATCTAAAATTCTATATAATAGAATCTGATGGTACATTGGACTTAACTCAAAATGACCACCGTCTGCTAAAATTTGTTCTTGGAGTTGTTCAACAATAATTTGATGGGCCTGGTGATGTAACTTTTTATCTGAAAAATAGATGGCACAAAATAACAAGCTAAACCCATTTTCTAATAAATGATTACCCATTAAGTGATATTCAGGCATAGCACTTAAACGATATGCTTGGCGATACATAGATTGGTCTATCTCTTTCTCTTTAATATTATTTTGGATGATAAATCTTATCCAAAATATTAATCGAAGAGAACTAGGAAACGGCTCTAATCCATCTTTAATAGTAGATTCATTTTCTATAAAATTATGGATTAATGCTAGTCCATCTTCCTTCGAAATATGTGCCTGATTTAGGTATTCAAAATAATTAAGATTGTAGGTCCAAAGTTTTCCATATTTACTATAGTTCCAATCAATCGCCCCTTTGAAATCATGCTCAATATTTAAAAATTGAAATCGTTGATCGCCTAGCCAAAGTCCTTCCGTCACAATACTTTTTTCAAAAGCGATTGCTTCGTATTGTATATCATTTATTATCACTTCAGGTGTAGGTGACGTATTACGGAGAATGGGTACAAAAGAACTCATTCTGTACCATAACTGATACTTCACTTGAAGCCATTTTAGGTACTTGATTGTATGGTAGTATTTCAGAATTTGCTTGAACATTGGAGTTCTCCAGTCAGATTTTAAATTAGATTTATACTTGTTGACTCCATACCAATAGCTACTTTAAACTATTTTCTAATAATAGTACGGTTTCAATTGCTAGATTGGATTATATAAGGGGTTATTCCTAAAAACAAATAACATTTTTAGTAAATATATATCCTTTTAATTTATTGATAGTCAGTATTTTATGAAATCAAATATAGTCCTCTAGTAAAATATTATTTTTTAATATCTTTGAAGGAATACCTCCAACAATACTATTACTTTCCACGTTCTCAATCACTACAGCATTGGGGGCGATGATTACGTTATCTCCAATCGTTATAGGGCCTAATACCCTTGCCCCAGCCGCAATGTAGACCTTATTTCCAATAACAGGCACTTTTGGATTTTTTGAACGCCCACCAATAGTTATCCCTTGTCCAATCGTACAGTTATCTCCAATAATCGCATCTTGGTGTATAACCACACCAATTCCTGAATGCCCAAAGACGGTATTTTTTCCAATTTGAACACTACTTGGAATATCACTATTGTATAATAAAAAGATGAGAAACCGAAAGAGTCGAGGTAGTATTGGTATCTTTTTTTTATATAAAAAATGACTGACACGATGTACTTTTATCAGATTCATTTCTTTTCTTTTTTATTAAAATATTTTTCCTTATAAAAATATCTGCTGAAGAGAGATTTGATAATTGGCAGTGGTAAAACATCTCTTGCTAATACCGTTAAATAAGTATACAATCTATTTTTAAAAGAGAGTTCCAATTCAATGATTTCTTGCCCACGCATTCCCAATTTCTTTCTTCTAAATAGATGTTTTATATTATCAATTTGATTGAGATATATTTTTTTTCTCAGGGATAGTATTTTAAATGTTGCAGGTGTTGTGGTTAATTGATAACCCAATTTTTCTAATAAGGGGCCTTGTATAGTTTCTACCTCTTCAATACTTTTTTTAGATAATTGTTCTTGCCAAGCATTAATTTTTGAAGTGTCAAAATATGTTTTTACATATTGCTTTTCTTCTTGAAGGGCATTGTCAGAGAGATTTAGCATTTCTTTATTGAAAGGTATCTCTAAGAATGTACAGACTGTTTGTAGTTCCTTTTCTGGATTAGTCAATAAATCTTCATACCGTAGTAATTTATAACTATCTTTTCCCAGCACGTCTTGATTGACTAAGCCAAAAATATTTCCATCGACCCAGTGTTGTGCACTTAAGCGTAAATTTTGATAGGATCGCTTGGACATACTATAAGCATTGGCTCGACCATCTCTGACAATATGCAAAAACTTTGCTTCTGGTATTAATAGTTTTAAGTCTTTAATGTAGTGTTGCGCATTAGGAGATTTATCGCCCCATAAGACGGTTTGTTCTGTAGTTATTTTTTTATAAATAGATTGCTGAATCAATTCTTGAATCGTCTGGTAGTCTGATAAATTGTCTGTATCTATCAACTCTGCTAATCTTCCTTTCTCATCATTTTCAATTAGCCATTTTAAAAACGCTTCTTTATTGTGTGCCACATTGAAAGGCAACAGATCATATAAATTATTAAAGCAAGTAATGATTCTGAAAGCAATCGCTCTTTCTTCCATTGACACATCAGGATGCTTACTTAAGAGGGATTGCAGTAGCGTAGTGCCAGATCGCTGCACCCCTACGATGAAGAATATTTTAGACTTCATACTTGCAATGCTTTGGTGGTTTCTATCCAATTTCTAAATGACTGTATTCCTTCTCGGAAACTTGTCTTAGGATGATACCCTAATAATCTTTTAGCTTTAGAAATATCTGCATAAGTCTGAGGAACATCTCCCGGCTGCATCGGTAACTGCTGGATAATTGCTTTCTGTTCAAAAACATCCTCTATCGTATGAATCATTTCTTTTAAAGAAACGGTCTGATGATTCCCTAGATTAATGATTTCATAGTCGGTAGCTTTATAATCTATTGCTGCTCGAACACCTAAAAGGATATTGTCAATATAAGTATAATCTCTTCTAGAACTACCATCGCCATACATGGTAATGGGTTCTTGATTAACGATTAATTTTGCAAATTTATAAATAGCTAAATCAGGTCGCTGTCGAGGACCATATACTGTAAAAAATCGTAGGGCAATAAATCGAATGCCATAGAGATGCGTATAGACATGTCCCAATAACTCACAAGAAACTTTACTACTTGCATATGGACTAATGGGCATCATGTTCTTATCCGATTCTTTCCAAGGTACATTGGGGTTCATGCCATATACACTACTAGAGGAAGCAAACACAAATTGCTTTATATTTTTTTCTTTTGCGATTTCCAACATATGTTGTGTACCCATTACATTGGCTTGCTGACAAGCTACGGGCGTTCGTATGGAAGCATGCACGCCTGCTTTCGCAGCTAGATGTACAATCACGTCATATTCCTCCACTAATTCGTTACGTAAAGATTCAATATCACTGATGTCAATATCTAGTAATTTAAACTTAGGGTGTAGTAGTAAATTAGCTATATTTCTTTTCTTAATTTCCTTATCATAGAAAGGATCAAAGTTATCAATGACGGTTACTTGACACCCTTCTGCTATTAATTGATCTGCTAAAGAACTGCCGATGAATCCTGCTCCACCGGTGATTATTATATGTTGCATATATGTGAATTCTTATTAATTTTTAATAGTAATAATAGGTCCATTACTATCATTGATAAATGAGCCACTCGGAGTAGTCTCTAGTTTTACGGCTTTCACTAAATATTGTATTCGATATTTTGACTCAATGGAATCATCTACAAAACTTGTCTCTATAATTGGTTTTCGATTTATTAATTTAAATCGATCCATTCCTTTTTCTTTTTTATAAACTTGGTAGCCGAGTATATCGTCCTCGCTAGTGGACCAACTTAATTCTACTCGATTGTCACGGACTATGCTTTTTAGATTACTAGGTGGCTGAACAATGTAGGCCTTTAGTGTGGGATCTCCCAACAAATTAATTGTAATAGATTGAGGAAACCAGCCTGCGTAATACAGCCCCTTATTATTTTGCGTCAGACGAGTACAAAAGCCTAAATCGAAGCCCATGCCCATCGGATGAAAATACCAATTGGGCGCACCCACCCAAGCTGTACTCAAGACCTTTCCTGACGCTAATACGCTCCTTAAATAATTATTTTCAAAATCATAATCTCCAAAGTAAGAACCAAAAAATGCTGTAAAAATAACTTGAAAGTTATTGTCTGCATAGGTCTTACTACTGCCTAGTCCATTGGAGTTAAACATAGAACCACTAGAACCTCCATAAGACCAAAGAAAGGAATCATAGAACGCATCAAAGTATGTTTCATTGACAATACTATCAGCAGATACGAGTGGTACAAAATTTCGGATTCCGTTTTGTCCTAAGCCCTCTTTCCAAGGATTTACATTTTTAATTATGGCTCGTCTTTTGACGCTGTACTGTCCAATTCTATACGCAATATTTTTTTCTAAGTACCTATTTAGTAATTCATATTGATCGAGTTCAAAAACTGGTAATTCTGAAAAATCAATTCGCCCAATTACTAATTCCATATTGCTTGGAAGATAGTCTTGATCGAAGTTTCCATCTCTAGGCACATTATGTAATCTTGGATAGGCACTCGTACTATTGTTAACAATACTATCTGTCCAAACACCATCCAAATCTCCATAATATACATCCGCAGGCCAAGCCCCTTTGTGGTCGGTATGACCATCAGGATTGATATTGCCAGAATGAGGAACGGCTGTATTTCCCATCAGCAAGACGGTAGTCAAAGAATCCAATGTCTCATAATATGCTGCAATAGTAGTTTTTACTTCTTTTACCGAAGCATATTCTGAGACAGATACGACACAAGGAAGCCAACCCTCAGAAATCAATAACTGCTTATAAATCAACAGATTCTTATTAATAAAATTATAGGCAGCTGAATCTACTAAGATTAATATATCCCCTTTATCTATTGGTTGTTGATAATTTACACCTGCGAACAGATAGGCATATCCTACACTATCTAACGTTTGTTTGAGAATACGATATTCATACAATTTACCTTCTTCTATATTGGAATCTATATAACTAGTATCTTGCTCTTCGCCTATAAAAATAGCTTCTCCCCATGAAGTATCTTGTCTTGTTTTTTTGTAAAGTTCATACCTATTCTCACCAAGATCATTTTCCCATCGAATGGTCAGAGAGATTGGTTTTTCATTTGGGATCGCAGTCATCCTTACCGTTCTTAAGGTGTCATATATATTTTGACCAATCCCTGTAACACT
>CAKZUM010000128.1 GCA_937921525.1 uncultured Saprospiraceae bacterium | reverse complement strand
CAACTCAACAAGCAAAAACCAGCATTTCTAGAAGACTTTGGTTGTGTTATCCAACAAATAGATCAAGAAAAAGGTCTCTGCGAAATGTCCTTTGATGTACCGAAACATTTTTGCCATAGTGGAGATATAATTCAAGGTGGTTTTGTGACGACGATGTTGGATTCAGTTTGCTCTTTTGCTGTTTTTGGTACGAATTCAAATGTAATTAAACTAGCAACGTTAGAATTAAAAATTACCTATTTTAAAGCAAGTCGAGCTGGTAAATTTCGAGCTGTTGGAAGAATTGAAAGTATGGGCAGAAGTATCGCTTTTCTGACTGGTGAATTATTTAATGAAGCTGGACAGAAAACAGCAAGTATCACTACAACAGCTAAGATTAAATTGAAAGAGTTAAAATACAAACCTAATCCATAAATTCGTGGTATTAGAATCACACAATTTCAATAATAGAAATAAATAACATGACCAATTTAGAAATTCCAAACCTATTTTCCGTCAAGGGAAAAACGGTATTGATAACAGGTGGATCCAGAGGTATAGGTCTAATGATGGCTTCCACTTTTGTTAAGAATGGGGCAAAGGTGTATATCTCTTCCCGAAATGCAGAGGCTTGTCAAGCCGTCGAAGAAGAGTTGAAAAAGGTAGGAGATTGTACAGCGATACCAGCCGATTTGTCTACTAATGAAGGGCAGCAAAAATTAATTGCAGCGATCCAAGAAAAAGAAGAGGCTTTAGATGTATTGATTAACAATGCAGGAGCGAATTGGAGTGCCCCTTTTAAAGAGTATCCTGAGATGGGGTATGAGAAAGTGATGAACATTAATTTGAAACCAATTTTCTTTTTAATACAAGCCTTTTTACCGCTATTGGAAAAAGCGGCAACGCTAGAAACTCCAGCTAGGGTTATCAATATAGGTTCAATAGATGGACTAAGAGTTTCTCAGATAGATAATTCCGCATATGGCGTAAGTAAAGCAGCCGTTCACCATTTAACTAAAATATTAGCGGTAAAGTTTGCAGGCAAGGGTATTACTGTCAACGCCATTGCCCCAGGTCCTTTTCCTAGTAAAATGACTAAGTCTATGTTGGACAAAGTGCAGCCAATGATTGAAAAAGCTAATCCGATGCGGCGAATAGGGAAGGCAGGTGATATGGGTGGTCTTGCGGTCATGTTAGCCTCTGAGGCAGGCTCATTTATCAATGGAGCTGTTATTCCTGTGGATGGTGGAATACATATTATGGCGGCTATGTAGGGTAGAAAAAATCATACATCATACATCATAAATCATAAATCCGTCAAGTTTTACCAGACTGATTTATGATGTATGATTTATGAATTTTGATTTATGATTTGTCAGACGAAAATCAACTCAAAACGAAAAATTATAGGTTAGTAATACTTTTCAATCAAGCACCAACCCCAACATTAATCTTCGTCAACCAACCAAACTTATCCTCCACAGTACCAGCTCGTAATCCGTCAATTTCTGCTTTTAGCATATTGCCGATCTTACGCTCACTAATAGGCGGTAAGGTCATCAATGTTTCCTCATGCGTAATGGAGGCAATATGAGAAACAACAGCCGCTGTACCAGCACCAAAAGCCTCTTTTAATTCTCCATCCATATAAGCTTCTAGTATTTCATCAATATAAATATCTCTAGATTCTACCGTTATTCCTTTGTCTTTTAAAATAGTTTTAAAACAATCCATTGTGATACCACGAAGGATGGCGCCAGTAGTTGCTGGTGTAACAACTTTATCACCTATTACAAAAAATAAGTTCATTGTCCCTACTTCTTGAATTTTCTTAAACTCTGGGCTTTCCATCCATATCACTTGGTCATATCCTTTCTCATGTGCTTTTTTGGCTGGGTAAAGAGAGGATGCATAATTTCCACCTGCCTTTGCCTCCCCCGTTAATCCATTGACAGCACGAACATACTTTTGTTCTGTTATTAGATTTACTGGTTTGCTATAATAAGCCCCAACTGGACAAGTAAAAATGACGAATTTATAGGTATCAGAAGGTTTTACACCTATGAACTCATCCGTAGCAAACATATACGGCCTCACATACAAACTACCTTCCATATCTGCTGGTGGAATCCAAGCTTGGTCGATAGCAATTAATTCATGGATGGCTTGCAAAAAGAGATCTTCGGGTACATTCGGCATGACCATACGATCAGCAGAAAGATTTAACCTTTGAGCGTGCATTTCTGGCCGCATTAAAAGTGGATTACCATTCACATCTTTAGAAGCTTTCATTCCTTCAAAGATAGTTTGCGAGTAGTGCAGAGTCATATTTGCAGGGTGCAAAGAAAAATTCTGGAAAGGGACAATTCTTAAATCTTGCCATTCGCCCTCTCTGTAGTCTGCAATAAACATATGATCTGAGAAAACCTTTCCAAATGGAATGTGGTTGAAATCTAAGTTAGGTAGTTGAGATTGCTGTGTTTTTGATACCTTTATTTCATATTTCATCGACATTGGATTTAAAAAAGTAACTATGGAGTTACTAGATAAGGGAGGAGGTTACAGTCCTACCCTATTGTAAATAATAATTATGCAAAATACTACAGATACTTCTATAATTTTGTCTAAAACAAAACTACTTTATTTTATCGTTTCAATAGTGTTAAATTAGCTATTCTTGCTAATTTTTAATTAAAAACAAGTATAATCGGCGTAAATCAAAAAAATATTGAATGAATCCTCAATTAATTAATTTCAGTCTTACCCCCAAAACTGAAAAAGCGACTATTTTAGAGCTTTGCCAAGGAAATAATGCAAAGGGTGTTTGTCTAATATATAATGCTGTAGAAATCGAAAAGCTTCCTTTTTTAGCCAAAATACTAGCTGCGGTACAACTAGATATAAAAGATGATGTTATAACAATTAGTAGTACTATTAAACAGTCTTTTAGTTTGAGCGACCTAAGTGACGAACTTTCTTTGAAGAAGGTCATTATTTTTGGTTTCTCGCCTCAACATATAGGACTGCAAGTACAATTCCAGAAATACCAATTATATACAATAGGGAGTATTCAATACTTATTTGCAGACAAATTAGAGCTTATTGAGCAAACCAAAGCTAAAAAGGGCTTATTGTGGGGGGCTTTACAGCAGATGTTTACAAAGTAAAGGACAAGTATATAAATCACAAAGGTAGTTGACAATTTTACCATATAGATACACAGGTTATATACCTATGTGGTAAAATAAAATCCGCTTTACAAAAGATTTCAATGTTAGATCAGATAAAAGAAGAATTAGCCAAAACTAGCACTACGCTAGTGGCAGTCTCTAAGACAAAGCCAGCAGCACGCATTCAAGAAATGTACGATAAAGGGCAGCGAATATTCGGAGAAAATAAAGTGCAGGAATGTGTTGAGAAGTATGAAATGCTACCGAAAGACATTGAATGGCATTTGATAGGCCACTTACAAACTAATAAAGTAAAGTATATCGCACCCTTTGTTACTCTGATTCATTCTGTAGAAAGCGAGAAATTATTAAAGGAAATAAATAAACAAGCAAAAAGGCAGGAAAGGGTTATATCCTGTCTGCTACAATTTAAAATAGCAAGCGAGGCGACTAAATTTGGCTTTACTCAGGATGATGCAATACATCTCTTAAAAAGTGAAGCGTTTAAGAAAATGGAAAATATTCGGGTTATAGGGGTCATGGGTATGGCCTCTTTTACACATAATAAAGTACAAGTGCGACAAGAATTTCAACGTTTGAAAGAAATTTTTGATTTTTTGAAAAAACATTTTTTTGAAGGCAGTTCCGAATTTAAAGAAATTTCAATGGGTATGTCTGGCGACTATCAACTGGCCATAGAAGAAGGTAGTACGATGGTTCGTATAGGTAGTTTATTGTTTGGTAGTCGTTAACAAACGTTCTGTTTTTCTTTAAATCGCAAACATATTATACATTTTTATAATATTTTATTGCCATAAACCGACAAACTAATGGGTTTGGTAAGTTTTTTGCTTTACATATTAGTAATAATTACAATATAAATAGGTTACTTCTCCTTTATTCCATTATATTTGTGCGTAGAGGTTAGTAATTTCAGTTATCTGTAATTACGAGCAAATTATTTACATAGTAAGGATGAAATAATAGATCTGTCCAAATGTCAGACTTATTGTTTTATCATTACTTACATCCCTCTAACCGATGCTAGTAAAAAAATCCCATGATATAAAGGGGTATGTCCTTGGACTACTATGCCTTTTATTATCATCTATTTACATCTTTGCACAATGCCCTGCCACGGAAACGGTTTTGCTTCCTTTGGATGCGAATGGACGTGGCACAGTAGAAGTTGCTGACTTTTTAAGTCCATCCATTATACTGAAGGAATCCTCCATCAGTAAATCCACATTTGATTGTAGAAATATTGGAATACAAGAAGTTACATTAGAAGGTACTACCGCTACTAATGCTAAATTTTCTTGTAAACAATTGGTGATTGTATATGATTCTATAAAAATTTGTTCCAATAAGATCATATCACCTCATGCCATTTCTGGAAAAATAATCACAGAAGATGGTATACCTGTGCAAAATGCTACCATTGGTTTTTCATCTGATGATGTAGGTTTCTTTAGAGGAACTAACGAAGATGGCCTTTTTCTATTGGATAATATTCCTGCAAATACTTATACGGTAAGTGCAGAAAAAAATACCAACCAGAAAAATGGCGTTTCTACACAGGATATTTTGACGCTGCAAAAACATTTACTAAAAATAAAAAGAATTAGATCTCCTTATCAACTGATAGCTGCGGATGTTAATAATTCTGGAAGTGTGACTGCCTTTGATATGATTCTTATTCGGCAGATCATTTTAAATGCCATCACTTCATTTCCAGATAACGAATCATGGAAATTCATTAGAATGGATTATGTATTCCAAAATCCAGAAGATCCCTTCAATGAAGTGCCTGCCGCTTCTTATTCCGTTAATTTCCAACCTGCAATAGCTGCTAACAATAATTTTATAGGTATAAAGGTTGGAGATTTGAATCATTCTGTCATTGCTAATCAAAATCAAAGTACCTCTCGATCTAATCATTCAACAGCCCTTTCTATACCTGATAAGGCGTATAAACCTGGAGAGACTTTCACCATAAATTTTGAAACGACTGAAGAACTAAGATTGGAAGGCTTTCAACTAGATATGGGAGTGGATGCCGATAAAATAACTATCGAATCTATTAACGGTCTGCCAGAAGAAGCATTCAAAATTGAAAGAAATCAAGCTATCATCAGCTATACAACTAAGGAAGCACTATTCTATACTTCTGAGAAAACACTTTTTAGTATTACTTTCATCGCCAAAGAAGATGGCCAATTACGAGAGCATTTATTTTTGAATCAAAAAGGATTAGCGAGTGAATGGTATGATGCAAATACAAAGGCACATCCGCTTCAGTTTTCTTTTGCAAAAACTGTAAACGCCTTTTCGGTAGCTGCTAATTACCCAAATCCATTTAAGGAAACGACTACCCTTCCTTTTACTTTACCTAAAGAAGGAATGGTTTCTATAAACGTATTCAACAGTAATGGACAAGTTATTTATCAAAAGCAAGAAACCTATTCTAAAGGGGCTAATGTTATTGAATTAGCGGCCAATTATCCTAATAGTGGAATATACTTCTATGAAATGACTTATGGCCAGCAGCAGGTGCGAGGGAAGTTGAATGTGGTCCAGTAGCAAAACGTGCAGCTTGATCGGACCACTACAAGTGATCCGATCAATTTTAGAAAAATACCCCTAAATTGTTCTACACTCAAATAAAATAGGCAGTATGATACTCAATTATCATGCTGCCTATTTTATTTAATCGTTACTATTCAGCATACAATTTTAAACTCTCCCCAACCCCCTCTTACAAAGAGGGGAGACGTTGAAATGAAAATATTCCGTTTTGTTTTCAAAACGAATCTTTCAATCGTAGACGTCTCTCTCCCTTTTTAAGGGAGGATCGGGGTGGGTTCTTAACATATGCTAAATAGTTGCATTTATTCTATTATTTTTATCCGCACCTACCGACCAATCAATTCGGAAGCAGCGGATTCAATTTTAACTTCTTGATCTGGTACTACGGGATTGGTATACACTCTAAAAAAATAGAGGGATAAAAAAAAGAGAATGATCCCTAATCCATAAAAGGAATTTTTCCATCCCCAGATATTCCCTAAATATTCATCTTCTCCTTGTTCTGTTAGTGATTTTAAATATCTAAATTCTGGCATACGTTTTTCTTTGCAAGTTAAGAATTTTTACAAGAATTGAGTGTGAAAAGTTGAGCTAACTGAAGAATTCATCCAATCACTTTGGAGTGGAATGTCGTCAACTTAAGAAAAACTAGGCAGCTTATAAGACATAATCCAACGCTGAGCTACTTCGTAGCTACACGGATTTTTTTTGGATTTTTGTAGGTCGTGTATCTAGGCGTTGACTTTTATTACTAATTATGTCCTACTCCAATACGGAGCTACTTTGTAGCTATATGGATTTTTGTAGGTCGTGAAGGATGTTGACAGTTGAAAGCCGCCATACAGATATGTCACGCTCTCGACCTACTGAACACATCTAATACAGGCGACCTATAAAATCATTTAAATCCGTGTTCAATTATGTGTATTTAGACATCTAATCCTTAAGTTGACGACATTCCACTTGCAGTAGTCCGATGAAACGTGCAGCTTGTACTATCGAACTAACAACATCTTTTTTGATCTAGTACCAAAGTCTGTAACCAACTGATAATATATTAAGCCTGTTGTTTCTACAAGATCATCAATTACTATATGATTGATTCCTGTCGTTCTGTATTCATTAAAGGAT
>CAKZUM010000127.1 GCA_937921525.1 uncultured Saprospiraceae bacterium | reverse complement strand
CTTTCATTTTGAAAGGCTTTACTTTTATCCTTTTTTACCTACCGTCTTTTCTTTCTTCTCTTTAAGATTTTCAATTACTTTATCATATATTTTCGTCAATCTTTCTGCATCCCTCTTTAGTAATTCCATATCTTCTTCATAATTGTTCTTTGATACTTCGTGGACTTTAAAAATTTGATCGTAGTATAAGGCTCTAAGACTATCTCTTTGAGAAATGTCGCCTTGTTGTGCTGCTGCCTCGCTAATATGTATATCCACTAGTATTTCAATCAATTTTTCTTCTTCAAGCATATAGGTTGCCTCGCTTTCTTGACAACTTACCATCACTGATACCAAAATTATTAATATCAATTGATTCATCCGTGAATGAAATATTTTACTCATTTATAAATTTCCTTTTAATGTAATTTTGATTTTAATAATAATAACCAGTTAATTCTGTCAACTTTATCCAGATGTCTTATAAGCAGTCTTTGAATAAACTTAGAAACGACAAAAAAATAACTGGCGCATCTGAAAGCGCACGTTTACTAAACCTTTGAGGTTTAGTAAACGTAAATGAGCAACTTATTCTTTCACCGTTACTTATCCTTAATCCACTCATTATCACACCATAAGTAACGTTAAAAATAAACTTTAAGTCCTATCGGTATCATTTTTGACATAGAAATAGTTTAAGTAACGATAAAGTTACACAAGAAAAGACCACTCCTACAATCCTCCCTTTATTTTAAGTTATCAGTTTCATAAAAATATCCGCAATTGTATAAAGCATTTATCAAAGTACACCTATTAGTTTTATTACTCTTATGGTGCCTCGTGCTTAGATCACAAATCTCATCTAATATGACTTTACTGTCCAATTGGAATGGTAATAATATTAGTCGCTCTGGCAACTTTTACAATGATTGTTGGGGGTTCGTAGATGGTAAGGGAAATGAATACGCCATAATTGGTTCTCCTGAGAAAATTCATTTTGTTGACATCAGCGACCCTACTACTCCGATTCTAAAAAATGAATTTATTGGAGGTTCAGCTAGTCTTTGGCGAGATATGAAGACGTATGATTGTTACACCTACGCCGTAGCAGACGAAGGTCAAGAAGGCCTACTCATATTTGATATGTCTGCGCTACCAAATGGACCAATTACCAAAGCCAATCAAGATAATTCTGGTTTTTATCAAGCCCATAATTTATACATTGATGTACCTAATGCTAGGCTATATGTTATAGGTTCTAATACTCGGAATAATGGATTGATTATTTATGATTTAAGTAAAGATCCAGCTAATCCTACCTTACTTGCTAGTGTTCCATTGCCTGGGGGGTATATACATGATCTATTTGTAAAAGATCATATAGGCTATTGTTCGAGTGGTTACAATGGACTTTATATTTATGACTTTGAAAATCCTGCGGCACCTCAATATAAGGCATCTATTAGTTCAGGAGGATATAACCATAGTTGCTGGCTTACTGAGGATGGAACGAAATTAATATATGCCGAAGAAGTACCTACTGGATTACCAATGAGAATACTGGATATAACGGGGATGGAAGAGGATAACTTAGAAGAGATTAGTTCCTTTCAAGACCCATTAATTTCCACTAATAGCAAAGTGACTTATCATAATCCGTACATAGTAGATCAGTATGCGGTAGTTTCTTCCTATGAAGATGGAGTGGTGATTTTTGATATTTCTAATCCTGAAGCTCCTGATCGAGTAGGGCATTATGACACTTATAGTAATTCTACCTATTCAGGATATAATGGTTGTTGGGGTGTTTATCCTTACTTTCCATCAGGAACGATCATCGCTTCTGATGGCATTACGGGACTTTATGTCTTATCTACATCGTTGTCTATCACTACTGACTGTGGAAATGGTCAGTTGGATGCGTTTGAGCAAGGCGTAGATAGAGGAGGATTTTGCAAATCTAATTGTGCCAACACAGGAAATAAATGTACGGACTATGATAGAGATGGATTTTCTGCAGCAATAGATTGTGACGACTATAACCCTCTGGTACCTACAGCAGTAGGTTCTTTGTGCAATGATGGGAATTCCGATACAACGAATGATAAAATTCAGGCAGACGGATGTACTTGTGCAGGTGAATAACAAAAGAGAATAAAAAAATAATAGCATGATCAAGTTTTGCCAATGGTTGACAACCGTTTTATTTCTTATGCTCTTTGGTTTGCCAATGTCTTATGGTCAGCAAAGAACATGTGGAAGTGCTCAATTGCAACAAAAGTTAAGTAAGGATGCAGCCTATCAGCGAAAGCATATTTCTCGGGTAAAAAGTTTTCAGTTAGTAAATAACAAAAGTAAGCGGAATGCCTTTAGTTGTACAGATACGATTCTGCTACCAGTAGCTATTCATTTTCAGGGTATATCTAATCCTGATATTGCTTGTTTAAGAGATTTATCGCAGAATCAAATTGATATATTAAATAAGGACTTCCAAGCCCAAAATTCTGACTTATCTAATTGGCAGGCAAAAGCTTCTAACTATCCCGGCGTCAATCCTGGGGCTGCTTGTATAAAATTTGTTATTGCAAATCTTAATCATCCATCTGGTTTTAATTTATTAGAGGGTGATCCTGCGGTGACAGTAAATGCCACATCTGGAGATTTTGTTAATGAATGGAATAATTATATAAATATTGTTGTAAGAGATATTGGTGATTTAGGATATGCCCCATTGGGTGGACTAGGGGACGGGGATGCCATTACAATTGATGATAATGCGTTTGGGTCTTATGGATGTGGTCAGGTGTTTCCTCAATTTCCTTATAATATAGGAAGAACACTCGTTCACGAAGTAGGTCATTATTTATACCTCAATCATATATGGGCTAATAGTGCGGATGTCGGGGGTTGTTCAAATGATGATGCAGTAGCAGATACACCGAATAGCTCAGAACCAAATTATGGATGTCCCTCTCAACATACTTCTTGTGGAAGTATTGATCTATACATGAACTACATGGATTATGCAAATGATGCTTGTATGTATATGTTTACGGAAGGTCAGGCCCTAAGAATGAATAATTGGGTGCAAACAAACCTCTCGAATGTCAGCAATAATGCTTCCATTGTCTATACCAATGAATGTGCCACCTGCGGACCTTCCGCTTGTGTAGATTTGGATGAGGATGGATATTGTGAAGGGGTCGATTGCGATGATAATAATGATGCCATACCAGCCGCCTCTGGTACGGCCTGCAATGATAATAATCCCAATACTGAAAATGATATTATACAAGCAGACGGTTGTACTTGTGCAGGTACTTTGAGTATTTGTTTATCACAAGGCGGTGATGCAGATTCGGATGGTGTTTGTGATGATGTTGACTGTAATCCAAATGATGCTTGTTACCCCAAACCTGTAGGTACGGTATGTGATGATGGCAATGCGCTTACCATTAATGATAAAATACAAGCTGATGGCTGTACCTGTGAGGGAACAACTATTGTGCAAGCTAAGTTATATTTAGAAGGATTATATAATCCTACCAATCAACGACTTACCAGTTATTTGAATACCCAAAATTTAATTCCTTTTAGCCAACCCTTCAATGCTACTCCATGGAATTATACTGGGTCAGAGAGTGTCAACGCTATACCCACAGATGTAGTAGATTGGGTGTTAATTATGGTAAGGACATCAGATAACACAATTCTTTCACAGGCAGCAGGATTCCTCACAACTAATGGAACAATAGTAGATGTTAAAGGGAATGAAGGTATTCTGATCCCACACGCTTACAATCAATATATTTCGATTCATTCTAGAAATCATTTGGCCGTACTTACTAAAGTTCCTTACACCTCAGCAATTGATCTTACTACCAGCCTATCTAGTGTTCAGGGAGTTAGTCAGCTTAAAAATATAGCAGGTAGATATTGTCTGTATGCAGGAGACTATGATGCGAATGGTATCATTAATAATCAAGATTACAATCGTTGGATTCTAAAAAAAGCACAACTTGCAGCATATCTTTCTGTAGATGGAGATGCGAATGGAATAGTGAACAATCTTGATTATAATTTATGGGTTGGAAATGGGTCAAAAATTGGTGTTCAAAGTATCCAATATTGAGCCTAATCCGACAAGCCAAATTTTTATAAGAAATACTGTTTTTGGAACCATATCCGTCAGGTTAAGAGACACTCAGAAAGTGTCTGATACTTGGGTTCTATGAAAAGGTGGCAGCCATTTTTAAAATAATCGAATCTTCTCCTCTTTACTTTTGGTAAATACTTATAAATCCCTTAATTTACGGACAAATTCAGCTACATAAATAATATAGCTAAGAATTGTAGACCTACTTTGTAAATAGGATTTAACGACTCGTTATACTCCTATTCTTCCACTTACAAGTGAAGCCTAATCTCGCTTCTAAAAATTTCATCGGTAATAGCGTTTATTACACTTTTTTTGTATAGCGAAAATTGAGTCCTGATTGTCAACGTTTTATAGGCACTCTCAGTTCACAATTCTTCATTCAAAATTAAGACTAATAGAGTATTTGCAACCTTCCTGCATCCTACTAAGGAATGGTTCATTCTCAGATCGATCTCATCATTACGATTCAATATAAAAATCATAAAAGAACAGCGGCCTCGTAAGGCCTTCTAATTTCGCTATTAGTACTTGACGGATTATAAGATAAAGACAGACAACATGAAAAAAACACTACACCCTTTAAATTTACTATTTGCTATACTTTTATTGGCGACTTCACCTAGAGCATTTGCAAGTGAATGTGGTACAAATATTAGTGCTAATGAAGGTAGCATTTTGATTGATGGATTAAATGAATCCGTCAATATTGTAAAAGTTTTTAACCAACACTGGGAAAAAATTTATGAATGTTATGCAGAGTGCGATAATAGCATCGTCCTAGATCAATTAATGGCTGGGCCTTATTATATAAGGGTCAATACCTATACATCGGATTGGGACCCAATCTGTGATTCAGATGTAATTAGTGTCACTATTGGAGGCGATTCAGGAACGGACACAGAAACTTTACCTAATCTATGTGCTGGAGTGACTGCTGTTGGCGGGGACGGAACTATTGTAGTAAACGGAGCAAATGCACCTTGGCAACAGTTGTTTTATCGCTTAGCGGATAGCCCAAATTTCATAGAAGTTTGTAATGATAACTGTAACGATCCTCAAATAATTTCTGGTTTAGCACCAGGTAATTATGTTATTAAATTAAACCAAAATAATAATGATAATCAGATTTATAATTATTGTTCTATAGAATTGAATGTTACGGTCACTAGCGGCTCCAATGGCAATAACGATAATAATAATAACTCCAACTCCAATACCAATTCTGGAATAGAGTATAGCGGCCCTGTAGTTGTTGAAAACACTTGTGCTGTAAGGACTGCAACTAATACAAACTCTTGCGACTTTGGAGATTATGGCTTGTATCTAAATACTTATACAGAAGGTTTAAATTTCTTCTACAGAATATCAGAAGGTCAATTTGTAGAGTATAATGATGGAACTGCAAGATTCATTGGAACAATGACCAACACGAATAATCCAGAAGCCATTTTAAGAGCAGATGTGACCTTTAGAGGAAGAACGACT
>CAKZUM010000126.1 GCA_937921525.1 uncultured Saprospiraceae bacterium | reverse complement strand
CATAAGTCTGCGATGGTAGGCACTTGGTCATATCCAATGTCATTTTGAAGAACACTTTGTAGATCGTCAGAAAACACTTTTATTTGAATTGTCGTTAATGCTTCTTTTTCTTCATGTACTATTTGGATGACCCCTATGTAGATGGCATGTTTGGGTACGACCCCACTTGTTAGGCCACTTAAGATTAGAAAAAACAGGCAATATTTTAGCCAGTGACTCCTTGCATTTTTAGTTAACATTATTATTTCTTCTATTGGCCTCTCAGGATTCTAATTTTAGTTTGTTCACTCTGGAAGCCCTTTGCTACTCTTAATTTATGATACTCACTAGCCCTAGCTTTTGCCTCTTCTTTGGAGGTATAAATATCATCTAAATAAATAACATAATTTCTGTTTTTGGGGCTAAAACAAATCATGTTCATCGCATTTACTTTGATTCCTTTGGCATTAGTGGCCTTCACTTTTTGCATAGCTGATGTATAATCAATAGCAGTACCTACTTGAATCAAATAAGCCTCCTTAATTCTGGTTAATCGTTTACAAGAATAGGTTTCAAAAGTATTATCACTTATGGCTACGATCAATGCTTTTTTATAGGCTTCTGTGGCACTTATATTTTTAGAGGGGATTGTGGTTGTTGGCCTAATTCTTTTATCTATTTTATTGGTATTTTTAGGGAGCGGTTCATATGCCTTGGGGGCAATTATTTTTTTGCGATTACCTGTTTCCAAATCAATAAAGGTGACGCTAGGTTCTGGTTTATTATTTTTCGTCTGTTCTAAAATCTTTTTTTCATATTCCCCTTCTTCAATGTATACAATGTTGGGATTTTTTAATTCCTCAATATAGATTTCTCCTAGCACCAAAGCAGAAAAAAGAATCAACAAACCTTGTTTCCAATAAGATTTAGAAAAACGTAAATAATCCCCTGTATTCATCGCAGGTATGGATTTAGGCTTACTAAAAGAAGGGAATCTTTTTTTAATAAAACTAGGCAATCTCAACCAACTGAATCTCCGACGAGTGAAGCTTGTTGAAGAATCAAAAAATTGTTTGATTCTGCCTTTTTTCCCTACAGGTTCTCTAGCAGGCGTCATTATCAAGGAAGGCTGTAATTGGTGATTGACCATGATGAGTCCTATTCCTTTTTTGGCACATTGCTTTTTTAATTCAACTAAATACCTATTCGTAGAATTTTCGAATACATCTTCCCCATAAGAAACCCATTGCTCATCTACTCGATACTTATCAAATTGAGCTAAGGCGAATATGTATCGGTATCTAGGAAAATTGGAATATTTGCAAACAAGGACATACCCCAGTAAAGTGGTCATTAATACAGAAAAAAATCCGCCCCAAAATTTTAAGCCTCCTAGTTCATTCAATGTATATTGGTCATTCAAATAATTGTAGCCATACGACCCTGCAGCTACCATACAAGCTACTGTGAAGGCATCTAAAATCAATAGGGTATTTTGAACTTTATATTGGATTTCTTCTGCTGTTTCTTGGGAGGTGGCCTCAAAAGTTGCGGTGAATGGTATTCCTTTTTTTTGGGGGCTAGTTGCGTCTTCCTCCAGCAAGTCTTCTTCTTTTAGCTCGGTATCCTCTTCTTTTATATAAAATTTCAAATAGCCATCGGCAATAATACCATCTTCTGATACCATATCTAAGCGCGCCTCTGTATGTCCAAAGCCTCTAGAGCTGTTATTTTTATAATAACTTTTCAGAAATCCAAGTGTACAATGCTTTATATTATCTTCCGAAAGTTGATAATCCATTTGAATCAATTGTTCTTGTGTGTTTTTTTCTTAGTTGTTTAGAAAGTGTTACTTCGTAAACTATGTTTTCTAAAATTAAATATTATTCTTTTCGCATTCTCAATTCCCAATTCTCAATTCTCCATTCTCCATTCTCAATTCTCCATTCCCAATTCTCCATTCAATTCAAATACTCAAATAAACGAATCGTCTCCATAGCCTCTCTCACATCATGTACTCTCAAAATAGCTGCCCCCTGCTGCAAAGCAACAAGGTTGAGCACACTAGTACCATTAAGGGCCTCTTGTGGGGTACACTCAAGGACTTTATAAATCATTGATTTCCTTGAAAGTCCTGCTAGTATCGGCACTTCCATTATCTTAAAGATATGCAATTCTTTTAATAATTGATAATTGTGGTTTAGTTGTTTACCGAAACCAAACCCAGGGTCAACAATCACATCTTTCACCCCCAACGCTCGAAGCTTCCCTAATTCTGCGATTAAAAAATCCAAGACTTCCAACTGTACAGATTCGTAGCTAGGCTCTTTTTGCATATTATTAGGTGTTCCCTGCATGTGCATTAGTATGTAAGGTACTCCTAATGCTGCGACTGTATCATACATATTATTGTCTATTTTGCCAGCAGAAATATCATTTATTAAGGCTGCCCCTGATTCTATAGCTGCTTTAGCTACGACTGACTGAACGGTATCAATGGATAGTATAGCTTCAGGAAATTGCTTGACAATAGCATCAATAACGGGCAGGACTCTTTTCAATTCTTCCTCAACGGATATAATAGCCGCCCCTGGGCGAGAAGACATCCCTCCAATATCTAAAATAGTCGCCCCGTCCTTTAGCATCTGCTCTGCCTTTTTTACTACCGTGACTATATCCTGATTTGTTCCCCCATCATAAAACGAATCGGGTGTGATATTTAGAATCCCCATAACAATGGGCTTTTCTATAGAAATTAATTGTCCTTTACAATTGATGGTTAACTGTGGTGATAGCATATTATTTGAGTAGAAATTGATTAGTTTTGCGATTCGTAAAAATGATTCTTTTTATTTAAAAAGACAATGAAGTTGTTTAAGAATGTAGTCTGATATTAGTTGTAAGTGCTTGGTTTCTAGGGCAAAGCTCTTTTTGATTTTCGTAGCCTTAGCTACGGGAATCAAAAAAGCTGAAGATCCTAGGAATCAATGACTTGCAAATAATGCAGAAATACATTTTTAAACAACTTCA
>CAKZUM010000125.1 GCA_937921525.1 uncultured Saprospiraceae bacterium | reverse complement strand
TGCTACTTCAAAGTAAGGATGGAAAAAATCCGCACTAAATAAATTGGTCGGATGTTTGACCATATTGACAGTGATGATGGCTATGCCGTCATCGCCTACTTTGTATTCTAGAATATCGTTTTTTATTGTGGACATAATTTTAATTAGAATAGAGAGCAGAGAATAGAGAGTAGAGATAGGTTAGTGCTTTCCCTACTTTTTCTGCTGACTTTAGTGATTAATCGTTTCTTTTATAAGCCTGTAATATTTTCTTTGGAACTAGTAATTACCTTTAAAGAAAAGAGCTCAACGAAATACCATTATCATAAGTATTATTCTCAAGGTTCTTTACTACATAGTTCGGTAATTTAAAGAAAAACAATACATTTACTAAAACAAATCTTTCACGTTATTAAACAATTGTACAATGAGACATAACTTCTTACATCTCGAAATTTGGAAACGTAGTAGAGGACTGGTAAAGAGCATTTATAAAACCTCAAAGTCTTTTCCGAGCGAAGAAAAATTTGGTTTAACTTCTCAAATTCGTAGAGCTGCTGTATCTGTTCCATCTAATATAGCCGAAGGCTGCGGTAGAGATACCGATCCCCAACTAAAAAATTTCCTAAATATAGCTATTGGCTCAATTTGCGAACTAGAAACACAAGTATATCTTGCTTTTGATTTAGAATACTACAACCAACAAATTACGAACGCTTTAGTTAACGAAATAACAGCTATCAGAAAAATGATGATGAGTTTCCAAAATCGACTCTAAAGTATTGAGGAGAGTGGAGCCGTTCGAGTCTCTACTCTCTATTCTCTGCTCTCTACTCTGGTTTCCTAAACCCGCTCAATAATAGTAGCAATCCCCATTCCCCCACCAATACAAAGCGTAGCCAAACCAGTACTCAAATCCCGTCTCTCCAACTCATCTAACAACGTACCAGTAATCATACAACCTGTTGCACCAAGTGGGTGACCTAAAGCAATCGCACCACCATTCACATTCGTGATAGAGTGATCCACACCCAAGTCTTCCATGAAACGCATCGCTACGGCAGCGAATGCTTCATTGATTTCAAATAAATCAATATCGCTCTTAGTCATGCCTGCTTTTTTCAAAGCCTTTCTACTTGCAGGTGCAGGACCTACCAACATGATAGTTGGGTCTGTACCAACAACACCGACTGATCTGATTTTTGCTCTTGGCTTAATGCCCATCTTTTCACCGATCTCTTTATTACCAATAAGAGCAATTGCAGCACCATCGACAATGGCAGAAGAGTTTCCTGCATGGTGTACGTGATTGATCGCAGCCACTTCAGGATATTTCTGAATAGCTACCGCATCAAAGCCAGCCATTTGTCCCATCATTTCGAAGGAAGGCTTTAAAGAACCTAAAGATTCTGCAGTCGTTCCTGCTCTGATATTTTCATCTCTATCTAATAGTATGAAACCATTCTCATCTTTAATATTAATTCTAGATTTGTTGAAATAGCCCGCTTGTTCTGCTGCTAAAGCTCTAGCTTGTGATTCTGCTGCGAAAGTATCTACATCTTTTCTAGAGTAGCCAAATTTAGAAGCAATTAAATCAGCAGATACTCCTTGAGGAATCGTGTAACCGGGAATAGCTACAGCAGGATCCATCATCATCGCACCACCATCGGCACCCATACTTACTCTGGACATACTCTCTACGCCACCCGCTAACATTAAATCTGTGAAACCAGATTTTACATAAGCAGATGCTTGATTGATTGCTTCCAAACCAGATCCACAAAAACGATTAAGGGAAACACCACATAAGTGATCCCCATATCCAGATACTTGAGCGGCTGTTTTAGCGATATTTGCTCCTTGATCTTTTACTTGGGTTACACAACCACAAATAAAGTCTTCTACCAGCTTAGGATCGAAATCATTTCTTTCCTTAAGCTCGTCCAATAAGGTCACTAATAATTGGGTTGGTGTAACACCCATTAGTGCACCTTTTTTATTGCCCTTACCTCTTACCGTTCGGACAATATCATAGATATAAGCTTCCATATTTTATTGATTTACTAAATTTATTATTAAATATTTTATTTTTAGTTGTAGTACAGAGAAGAGTAGAGAGGTATCTCGTTTAAAACTAGTAGAATTCCATTGTTTCAAACGAAAGACGTATTTACTTTCTGCTCTCACTTCTCTGTTCTGTTCTCGCTATTTTCTGCTTTACTTTTAAGTTTATTCCCTTTCGATTGAACAGCTTACTGTACTTGTACAAGCCTTTTTCCGTCATTTTAGGTAAAGCCAAATCCCATACAGATTGTTGTAATTCTTCAATATTATCAGAATCAATGCCTCTTATTTCCTTCTGGGTCAACCAAAAATACATGATAAGCCATTGACTTTGAGCAATTCGATCATATTCTCCTTCTGTTTTTTCGGGATACATATTGCCAGTAGCAATGGAAAGATCTAAAACGGCTCTTATATAATCTATTTTCTTTTCAATATGATCTCGTTGTAATTGAGCAAATTCTGGATGGTTTCTAATGATGTGAATGGCATCTAAATTTAGAAAAAGATATTTTTTTTCTAAAAGATACATAGGAACCATTTGGTCATATATTTTCTCTATGGAAGGAATTTCTTGAACGCCCGTTAATATAGAAGTACGTTCTACTTGCATACGCTTAAAGGCATCTTCTATAATTAGTTGTTTGTTTTTGTAATGATAAGCTAAGTTGCCTGGACTGATCCCTACCTTATTAGCAATAGTCCTAAGTGTTACGTTATTAACGCCAAGGCTATTAAACAATTGTATAGCTGTATTAAATATGAGTTCTTTAGTATCAGTCATTAATTTCTAGAATAGGCAATAAAATTAGAACATAAATTCTAAATTAACAATACAATTTAATTTTTTGTTTCTAAATAAGAGGATATTCTTCAAAAATGGAGTGAATATTAGCGAAAATTCGCTTTTAAGCTTGTATGATTATGTGACTTGAATAAACTCGTCAAAAAAATATTGTTAAAATCATACTATATAATAAAATTATATTAGATATATCTTGTTAAAAATTAAAAAGATAATTAGCTTGCCTCTTTTGTAATCGAACATCCAAAATAGAAGAAACACTATGATCAAAGCAATTATTGTCGAAGATGAGGCTAGTGGACGCAGTAACTTAAGAAACTTGTTAAAATCTTATTGTCCGAACATCGAAATAATTGCTGAAACTGGTAGTGTAAAAGAGACGATTGAACTTTTCCAAGACAATAGTATCCAACCTGATGTTGCTTTCCTCGATATTCAACTAAGAGATGGTTTAGTGTTCCAATTTCTCAACCAGTTGCAGCGCATTCCTTTTGAGATCATTTTCATTACAGCTTACGATAAATATGCTATTGAGGCATGTAGCTATAGCTCTATAGGGTATATTCTAAAACCGACGGATCCAGATCAATTGATTGAAGCAGTTCATAAAATCCCTGGCATGTATGGGGAGGAAATGGATAAGCGTTATGACTTATTTACCAAGAAATATAATCACCCAAATGCTTATGAAAAATTAAGTGTTGCTGCGGTGGACGGTATTTATTTCGTGCATATACGAGATGTACAACGCTTAGAGGCGGAGGACAACTATACCCATATACACATGACGGATGGTTCTCGACTAACAGCCTCAAAAACTATCAAATGGTACGAAGAACTGCTAAAACCGATGAATTTCTACCGAGTTCATAAAAGTCATGTCATTAACCTCAATTATATGACAAAGTACGTTAAAGGAGAGGGTGGTTATCTAGTCATGGAAGATGGCAAGCAAATCGAAATCTCTCGTAGAAGAAGACCTGCCTTTATGGAACAGATGCGGCGTTTGCAGCAGGGAATATAAGAGAATAGAGAGGCGAGAGTAGAGAATAGAGACTTATTTCGTTTAAAAAAGGACTAAATTTTATGATTTTGGATAAAATACGTCTCTATTCTGTGTTCTAATTTACATTTAACGTTCAATAATTTACATGTCCCTACACCTAATGAATGAGTGCACTGCTTGCTTTTAAATAATGAGGAAATTTCTTTATTTACAAATGGATTCAGTCTCTAATCTCTGCTCTCTATTCTCTATTCTAACCTAGTTGTTTTTCCCCAACAAAATACCTATCTTTGCAGCCGCTTAGAAAAAAGCGACTATATAAAATTTATTCATTAAAAATTATTGACATGTTTGCAATTGTGACGATAGCTGGTCAACAGTTTAAAGTTGAGGAAGGTCAAGAGATCTTCGTCCACCAGTTAGCCGCCAACGAAGGAGACAGTCTCAGCTTTGAGGAGGTACTTCTAATTGACAACGGCGGTAGTGTAACTATCGGTAGCCCATCCATTGGTGGGGCAGCAGTAAATGCTACTGTACTAGGCCACCAAAAAGGGGATAAAGTGATCGTATTTAAAAAGAAAAGAAGAAAGGGGTACCAAAAGAAAAATGGACACCGACAGTCTTTTACTAAGATCAAAGTTGATTCAATTGCTGTATAAATTACAGCGACAATGCATTTTAAATTTTAATGATATAGAAGGCTTAGTAATATTAAGTGTTCTTAAATAAAAAATCATGGCACATAAAAAAGCAGCCTCGAGTTCGGATAACGGACGTGATAGTATTAGCAAAAGATTAGGCGTCAAATTATTTGGTGGTCAAACTGCAAAAGCAGGGAACATCATCGTTCGTCAGAGAGGTACTAAATACCACCCAGGAAAGAATGTATATAAGGGTAAAGATTTTACCTTACATGCAAGAGTAGATGGATTGGTAGCATTTAGAAAAAGAAAGTATAACAGAACTTTCGTAGATATTCTTCCTTTTGAAGATGTAGAAATCAAGTTAGCGGAAGATAGAAAGAATAAAGCAGCTTCAAAAACAATTAAAGCGGCAGCTAGAGCAGCTAGGGCAGAAGCAGCAGGAGCTGATGCTGCTCAAGCAGAGGCAGCAGCTCAGGCTAAAATAGATGCAGCTAGAGCAGCAAAAGCAGCTAAGAAAGCGGAAGCAGCAGCAGCTAAGGCGGCTGCAACTCCAGTTGTGGAAGCACCAGCAGTTAAGGCAGCAGCAGCTCCAGTTGTAGCACCAGCAGCAGTTGCTAAAGAAACTGCGGAAGCAGATGCAGCGGCAAAAGATGCAGTAAAGCAAGCAGAAGAAGCAAATGCAGCAGCTAAGAAAGCAGCAGCAGAGCAAGCAGAAGCAGATGCAGCAGCAAAAGCGGCGGTAAAGCAAGCAGAAGAAGCAAACGCAGCAGCAGCTAAAGTGGAAAAAGAAGAAATAGAAGCAAGTGCAGCAGTAAGCAAAGCTATCAAAGAAGCGGACGAAGCTAATACAGTTGCAGCAGCAGCAGCAGCAATTGGTGGTACTGAAATGGCAGCGGAAGCAGCTAAGGAAGAAGCGGAAGCACAAGATGCAGCAGCTAAAGCGGCAAAAGAACAAGCAGACGCAGATGCAGCGATTAAGAAAGCGGCTAAAGAAGAAACAGAAGCACAAGAAGCAGCAGCTAAAGTAGCAAAAGAGCAAGGCGAAGCAGATGCAGCGGCTAAAGCAGCAGCTAAGGAGGAAGCAGAAGCACAAAAAGCAGCTGCCAAAGTAGCAAAAGAGCAAGGCGAAGCAGATGCAGTAGCTAAATCTGCAAGTGCAGCGACAGCTATGCTAAACGGCAAAAAAGTAAAGGAAAACGATATTAAGATTATCGAAGGAGTAGGGCCGAAAATTTCTGAATTATTGATCGAAGCTGGTTTGGACACATGGGCTAAAGTAGCTGCTTCTACACCAGAAGCAATCAAAGAAATTTTAACTGCGGCTGGTCCAAGATTTCAAATGCACAATCCCGGTAGTTGGCCAAAACAAGCAGGCCTAGCAGCAAGCGGAGATTGGGATGCACTACAGAAATTACAGGATGAATTAGACGGTGGGGTGTAATTTATACAACATCTTTTACAGATAAATTTAAAAAGCCTTGTGTCATGCACAGGGCTTTTTTAATTTAGTAATGACGAAATAATAAGTCCGTCAAATTAAATCTGAAACTATGAAAATCCCAAGAGACCTACTTTCAATTGTAATATTACTACTTTGTTGTGCTCAAGTATTTAGCCAAAAGAGATATATACCCGACTCTGAGCGTTTCAACGCAGGTCTGATAATAGGCATTAATACCAGTCAGATAGATGGAGATTTCTATACAGGATATGATAAAAATGGCTTAACTGGAGGTTTAAAAGGAATTGTAAGACTGACGCCTCGTTTAGATTTTAATATGGAATTTCTCTACAGCAAAAAAGGAAGTACCATATTCGCTGGCAACTTTAGAGGGAATCAGCCACTTAAAGACCAAACCATTGACCTGACTTATGTAGATGTACCCTTTTTATTAAAATGGATGCTAAAAAACGAATTATCCAGTTGGCATGTGGAAGGAGGTATCGTCTATTCTCGCTTAGTTAACAGTGAAGTAGAAGAAGTTATTAATGATCCAGTGCGTCAATTTTCTTATCAGTCCATATTATCGGAATTTGGAAAAGATGACTTATCTTGGATTACTGGGTTTGGATATACGCACAAGAGTGGCGTGTCTGTACATGGACGATTTGGGTTTGGGATTTCAAAATTTTATAAAAACACAAGGTTTGAATTGAATAACCCATCTACTTCTCTGCCAGCAATTGATCCAGTTGAATTTCTTAGGAATTATTACCTTAGTTTTCAAGTAGCTTATGCTATCTTTTAGAAAAGGCTGCATAAAAACTATCTACAAATAGACAAATCAAGTAGTGTGGGGATATAGGTATGTCTGTTTTTTATACATTTGTGTTAACTCTGTAACGAGGAGATAATAAATGTACATTCTTGGGTAGCTTATTTTTTTCTTAGTTTTCTCTTGAAAGCGGGAGTATTGTTGATACTATGACCGATTTCAAGAGGAAAATAAGGGAAAAAGAAGCAGCCAAGAGTGTATAGT
>CAKZUM010000124.1 GCA_937921525.1 uncultured Saprospiraceae bacterium | reverse complement strand
TCTCTGTTCTAAACAATGTCCAGTAGTGTATTCTATACACTAAGAAAGACCATAATACGGATAGGAATACCTATTTTTTAACCCTATTCCTATGCCCTTTATTAAAATATTGGATTGCCTCTGTCACGTGTCAGAGTGCCTGGGCAATCTATGTTCCTATTTAAAACCACATTTTATAATTTAATCTTTTTTACACTTATGAAACACACAAGTTTAATACCCATGGATTCCTGTTCTGGAAAAGGACAAAATCCCAATGTTTTAAAAAGTCCACCAGAAGGAGTGGGCGGTTCTAAATTTCGATGCTTACTTCGTTGCTTAGGATTGATCTTAGTTTTGTTTTCATTTTCTAATTCCTTGTCTGCTCAAAAAGTATTGACAGGAAGTGGATCAACAACTTGTAATGGTAGCTTTAATTTTGGCGTAAGCCAAACTGGAGGGGCGTTCTATGAGGATGATGTAACACTAGGAAGACAAGAATTTATTGTTTGTCCAGGAGCAGTAAATCAAAATTCTCACTTAAGTAAACTGGCAATTACCTCTTTCGATGTAGCCCCAGGTGATACCATTTCTATTTATGAAGGTTGTGGTACAGCGGGCGATCTGCTAAGTGGCTTTCCTTATTATGGAGGCGGTGCTAGTGCAGCTACCTCTTTGCCCTCCTCTTGGTATCTAGCTCAATGTGAAGGAGATGGCTGTTTGACAGTTGTATTTGCTCCAAATGGTGATAACAATAAAGGAGCAGGTATTGATTTTGAGACGAGTTGTGAGCCTAGAATGACAACGATCACTTGTCCAAGTGATGCGGTTGTAGCAGCTTCTTGTAATGCTACAACAGGAACGATTTCTGGCAATCATACAGTCCAAGGTCTTTTAGGTACTTGTAATGTAACCCCGACAATTGTGGCTACAGAATTATTCGCAGTTCCCGTTAGTGGTATTGTGGTAACTACTGGAGCTACACCGACAACGGTAACACCTAGTACAGCAACAACCATAGGAGCTGTAGAAAATCTAGTACCAGGAAATTATTCTATTAGAATAATTTACCAAGATGTACCAGGCGGAACGACAGCCGATCCGAATGACACCTGTGCCTATAACATTGTTGTAGATTCAGGAATTACACCCGTATGTAACGATAACGTAAATGTAAGTTTAAGTGGCGGCTGTCAAGCCGTGATTACAGTAGATAATATATTAGAAGGCAATCACGCTTGTACAAGTGGATTTGTTGTACAGTTAATGGATGGTGAGAACAAGGATACGAATTTTGTAAATTCATCGTACATAGGAACGACAGCACGAGTACAAGTAATAGAGCCAACGAGTGGCAATAGATGTTGGGGGTATGTAACAGTAGAAGATAAATTAGCACCCGTACTGACTTGTTCAGATATGGCTATTTATTGCTCAACGACAACAGACCCAGAAGTGATCGGAGGACAGCCAACGACAACAGATGTTTGTTCTGGTAGTGTGACTTATAGTTTTACAGATACAGAGACGTCTTTCTCTTGTAGACCAGGGCGAGTATTAACAGTAGATGGTGCAGGCAATGCATTAACAGTAGATCCTGATACGATTGGTTTAGTGGTTAGAACATGGACGGCAGTAGATGGAAATGGTAATATATCAGCACCATGTACACAGAATGTATACATCTTGAAGCCACAGATTGTAGCGAGTGATATTATCTGGCCATCAGATACTTTGTTGTATTGTGGAGATAATACAGATTATTCTCCAGCAGTTACAGGATTTCCGACTGTGCAGATAGGTAATGATATTATTAGTTTAGATCAATCTTGTTTCTTTGGATTAAGCCATCAAGATCAAGTATTCACAACAGATTGTGAAGGATCACAAAAGATCTTGCGAACTTGGACGATATTAGATTGGTGTCACCCTGGTACTGTATATACCAATGCAGCAACAGCGAGTGGAGCGCAATTTATCAAATTTGTAGATAACGTAGGTCCAATTATTACAGATGTACCATTTTTTAATGATATAACAATTACGAATGCAGGCCACGAATGTGAAGTAGATTTAATAATACCATCTATTTCAGTGAGTGATGAGTGTTCAAGTGCAGATAATATTACCGTAAGAGTAGTAGGTCCATCGAATACCATATTTAGTAATGGTGGTACGATGTCGAATATTCCATTTGGAACGCATAACATTGTATACATTGCAGAAGATGATTGTGGAAATATCTCAACAGATACGGTATCTATTACCGTTAATGATGCAGTATCCCCAACAGTAATCTGTGAGGATAACATTTCTGTATCTTTAACGCAAGATGGCATAGCTTGGGTTTATGCTTCTACCTTTGATGATGGAAGCCATGATAACTGCGCCATAGATAGTATGAGAGTTAGAAGAATGGAAACTTGTGCAGGCACTGCATTCCCAACATCAACGGAATGGAGCACAACCGTACCATTTGAATGTTGTGATATGGGAGCACCAGTAATGGTATCTCTAGGTGTATGGGATAAATCGGGAAATTTCAATAACTGTATGGTGAATGTACGAGTAGTAGACAAAGTACAGCCAACCATAGTATGTGCACCAGATTTGACAATTGATTGTACGGCTAACACAGATGATTTATCGGTATTCGGTAATGCCTCTTTAAGCGGTGGAAATTGTAATACAGCGACTCTAGGCGCAGCAACCGTAACAAGAAATATCAATAACTGTGGAGCGGGAACAATAGTAAGAACATGGACGCTAGGAGATGCGACTTGTACGCAAACCATTACTGTTGAATTGTCTCCAACAGCGACTTTACAGGTAGATGAAATTCCAGCAGAAATTACAGTGAATTGTAATGACGTAGATTTATCAATCTATGATAATGGCGATGATTTAACCTACACAGCAGTAGGTTGTCAGACAATAGCGGTGAACTATAACCGAACAGATTTTGTAGGCGAAACAGGTTCTTGCAGAAAGATAGTAAGAAACTGGGAAGTAATAGATTGGTGTATCAATCCAAATGCTCTAGTAGATGCAGATGGAGATGGGTACAAAGGACCAGGATATAAGAAAGTAACACAGGTAGTGAGAGTGATGGATTCAGAAGGGCCAGTGATTTTCTCGAATAATACACCTGTAGGAAATGGACCATTAGTATTTGATTACGATGTAGCACCATCTACCTGTCAGGCAGATGCGGTTATCTTACCATCTTTATATGCACTTGACAATTGTTCAGATGGCGTATTACCAGTATTAGTATCTGGAACAATAGGTGGACAGGTATTAGTAGATGCTGTACCAGGAGAATTAACGAATATACCAGTAGGGACTTATAC
>CAKZUM010000123.1 GCA_937921525.1 uncultured Saprospiraceae bacterium | reverse complement strand
GATCCTCTAAAAGGCTTATCTCATGCAGCTACCGCTGCTGCTGTTTGTAAATACTATTACTTGCTTTCTCAAAGTGAATTGGTTAGTGCCAAAGGATCTGAGAAAATGAAATCTGCCTTAATCAACCCTGGCATCAATCATAAATTTGTTAATACTATTAGAAAGATCGCTCCTAGAGCTAAATTATATCGCAAGTCAGGCAGTTGGTCTACTTTCCACTCCGATTCTATATGGGTAAAAGGCCCCAAAAGGAACTATATTTTAGTAGCTTTGATTGATGATCCAAATGGAGAGCAAATTGCTAGGAATATGGTAAAAATAGCAGAAAAAGTACTACGTACCGATAAGCTCATCGCTAGTAAATAGAAGTTATTTGCGACTCCAATCCGCACAAAATCACCTCTCAACCGTTCTAGGAAAAATATTGATTATACTACTGGACATTTTAAAGAACAGAGAATAGAGAGCAGAGAGTAGAGACAGATTTCGTTTAAAAAACTATGAAATTTCATAGTTTTTTAAATGAAATCCATCTCTGCTCTCTCTTCTCTGCTCTCTGTTCTAAACAATGTCCAGTAGTGTGGGTATTGATTTACTCTAATAGGTACTAGCAAAAGAATGAACCATTTTGAAGGTACTAGCTATCACTTATCGGAGAATCGCAAAAGCAGTTCCTAGATGAAAAGAGAGATACAGTCCTTGTTAGAAAAATGGTTTTCTTTAAAACCTGAAGAGATGCAACGAGCCTTGCCCATGCAAGGGATTATCTTTTTGCTGATATTTACACTACTCGTTGTTAAGCCTACCGCCAATAGTTTATTCCTTACTAAGTTTGGTGTCAATAGCTTACCTTATGCCTATTTGCTAATTGCAATAGTGGCGGTCATTGTTTCCACAGTTTATACAAGGCTACTAGTATCGTTTCCATTAACACAGTTGATGCGCTATACCCTAATAGGCTGCATAGGTGCTTTAATTATTTTTTGTGGGCTACTACATTTAGATTTATTTGAAAGCCTTACGCTCTATTCTTTTTACCTATGGGTAATGATTTATGCCGTATTGACTACCTCTCAATTCTGGATTTTAGCAAACCAAGTATTTAATGTAAGAGAGGCTAAACGCCTATTCGGCTTCATCGGTGTAGGTGCCATTGCTGGTGGAATTGTAGGTGGATACAGTGCTTCTTTGTTAGTACCTTTCATAGGAAGTTACAATCTGTTATTTGTCGGCGCACTTTGTCTATTGCCCTGTCTTTTTCTCATTAATCAGGTAAGTCAATTAGCGATTCCCAAAAAGCCAATAAAAAATAAAGTCAATAAAAAACAAGCGACCCCCATAGCGCATCCTATTCGATTAATACAGAAATCCAAGCATTTATTATACTTATCATCTATTGTAGGAATTAGTGTAATAGCTGCCAAATTAATTGATTATCAGTTTAGTGATATTGCTGCTAGACATTATCCAGATAAAAATGATCTGACTGCTTTTTTTGGGTTTTGGTTTTCTACCTTTAATGTACTTTCTCTCCTATTTCAACTATTTCTGACTAAAAGAATTATGGAAACAGTAGGGGTCAGTAGGGCATTATTTTTATTACCTGTTTTAACGCTATTAGTGGGCGCTATTATGTTGGTGATGCCAGAGTTACTTTTTGTAGCAATTGGTTTAAAGATGACAGATGGTACTCTCAAACAATCCGTCAATAAAGCGGCAATGGAATTATTGGTGTTGCCCATTCCAACTAAAATTAAAAATTCTGCAAAGACATTTATTGATGTAGTGATAGATAGTGTGGCTACTGGTTTAAGTGGTATTTTAATTTTAGTCGTTATAAAAGGAATGCAGTTGCCTAGCTATGCGATAACGCTATTAATCGTGCTGTTTGCTGCACTATGGATTTTGCTAGTTTATAGAATCAGAAAGGAATATTTATCTGCTTTTAAATTAAAACTGGATAAATCTCTTTATAAAACTCCCGTCTTCAAAGGAACGCCTACGCTTTATTTAGCCGATGAAAAAATGGTCCGTCAAGTAGGTGTACTACTAGAGGAAGGAACAGATAATCAGATTATCAAATTGTTGAAGCGAATAAAGCCTATCAAGAAGAAAAAACTATTAGAAAAGACAATGGCATTGTTTCATCACTCTTCTCCAGAAATTCGTGCCGCAGCTATTAGAAATGTTAATACCTACAAAAAGCCCATTGCATTAGAAGAGGTAACGCCTTTACTACACGATGATTCTATTAAAGTAAGGGCTAAGGCATTGGAATACATTATCCTCCATGACGAACAAGAAAGAATGAATTCCTTGGAAGAACATTTGGATGATGATGAATATCAAATGCGAGGAACGGCTATCGTAGCACTCGCTACCTTATCAAGACAAGAACCAACATTGGCGAATGAATTTCATTTACAGGGTCGGCTTTTTGATTGGTTTCATAAGGCTAAGAATACCAAAGATTTAAGAGAAAGACGTTTACGTATCAAAATATTTTTACAAGCTATCGGCAGAGGACGAATAGAAGATTGCTATGCCTATATCAGCCAATACCTGACAGATGAAGATCCTGAAGTAGTTCGACAAGCTATACTTGCTGCTGGCAAAACCCAAAAGGAAGTTTTTTTGAATCAATTAATTTCTTTTTTAGAAACGCCTATCTATCGCCATAGTACCCAAGTTGCCTTAAGTGCATATAAAGAAAAAGTCTTTCCACTATTTATTGAAGTCTTTAATAATCCAAATACAAGTATTAAAATCATCAGAGCTATCCCCAAAGTTGTCAGAAAAGTAAATAGCCAACAAGCAGTAAACTTGTTAGATCATTTTCTGACTAGCAAGGATTTGATTGTTCGCCAAAAGACTTTAAGGGGCTTGAATCGCTTACGCCATCAACAACAAGATTATCAATTCAATAACCAACGATTAAATGAGGAGGTATTAGAAGAATCACAATTATTTCAACAGGCGATTGCCACTTTATATCAGATGCGACAGTTGGCAAAGACAGAAATAGAACTCCATCCGACACGCTATAAAATTAGGACTCAATTGGTAATATTGTTAGAAAAAAAATTGGACAATAATTTAGAGCGATTGTTTCTAATTTTAGGATTGCGATATGCCCCTGTGGATATGATTAATATCTATAGGAGTATCAGAGGATCTAAAGCGGAAGTTCGTATTAATGCACTAGAATTTTTAGATAATTTATTAGGCATCAACTTAAAGAAAATAATTATTCCTATTGTGGAAACTGCTGTCTTAGAATCTATCACAGAACAGACCATCCAACAATTGAATGTCTCTATACCTTCTGAACGTGATTGTATAAAAGATTTATTACTTTTAAAAGATGTTG
>CAKZUM010000122.1 GCA_937921525.1 uncultured Saprospiraceae bacterium | reverse complement strand
CTATAATTCTCTCGAATATCACTTAGGACAATATTTTGCTTGTCTTCTATAAAAAATTGAGATATATTTCCTATACCACTTCCTATCTCAAGTATTCTACCTTTCGTATAAGGTTGAATCGTTTTGTACATCCATTTATTAAATCGATTAGCTTGTGCTACCGAATCCAGTGTATCTAAACCTTCTATATCTAATTCTTTATAATCAAAACTTTTGTCCATGGTTATAATTCGTTGTATGTAAAAATTAGAAAATAATCTAAGTAGTATCGATAAAACAAAAAAGTCTTTCATCGTTAACTTATTAACTAAACCAAAATATGTGGATAGCTAAAATGTTCTTTGAAGTTGTTTAAGAATGTATTCTACAATCAGTTGTAAGTGCTTGATTTCTAGGACGAAGCTCTTTTTTATTTTCGTAGCCTTAGCTACGGGAATCAAAAAAGCTGAAGTATCTAGGAATCAATGACTTGCAAATGATGCATCAATTCATTTTTAAACAACTTCTAAGTAACGATAAAACTAAACCTATGAAAAAAATAGTAGTCCTTACTGGTGCTGGCGTAAGTGCAGAAAGTGGCATTAAAACTTTTCGAGATCATGATGGACTCTGGGAAAATCACGATGTGATGGAAGTAGCTTCCATAGAGGGATGGCACAAAAACAAAGAATTAGTTCTTCAGTTTTACAATGATCGCCGAAAGCAATTAAAAGAAGTCCAACCAAATATTGCCCATCAATTATTAGCAACATTAGAAGATAAATATCAAGTCGTAATCGTCACTCAAAATGTAGATGATTTACATGAACGTGGCGGTAGTTCTAACATTATCCACTTACATGGTTCGTTAAATAAGGTTAGAAGTGTGGTCCATGAAGAATTGGTCTATGACTGGGACAAAGATCTTCATCTAGGAGATACTTGTGAAAAAGGAACACAGTTGCGTCCTCATATCGTTTGGTTTGGTGAAATGGTACCTATGCTAGAATTTGCGATGCAAGAAGTCTTAACCGCAGATATTGTTTTAGTAATCGGCACATCTATGCAAGTATACCCTGCCGCAAGCTTAGTGGGCTATGCGCCTGCTAATTGCCCGATCTATTATATTGATCCCAAACCTACTATCAATTATGAATTGGGGCGTCGTAAAAACTTGACAATTGTGGAGGAGGTAGCTAGTGTCGGCGTACGACAGGTGGTTGAGAAATTACTTAAGAATATGTAATTAGAAATTCAAAAATACTACAAAAAGCAGGGGCCGCCACCAAAAGATGACAACCCCTTACACTATGAAACACTATATCTATAGGTAATTTGATACCCGAATAAATCAGTACCAACTACCCTATTCTCGTTTTATTAAAAATAAGTATAATTTTAAGAATCGTATAAAGTAAAAATAAAACAATAGTTCCGTCATTTGGACAGACTTATTATTTCATCGTTAATAAGTAGGTCTAGAAAACCATTGTTAGATGGTTTATTTGTTTGAGGTAGGTAATAGGATTGCAAAACTGATAAAACAGAAAATATTGTATTATCTTTTTTTGCGCAAAATTAAGTTTTGAAACTTAAAAATACTACAAGCCTATTAAAATTTAACATCAAAAAAAATATATTTACCCTTTTTAAGGTACAATATTTAGTAAATATTCCTTAGTAACGACTAAATAATAACTTCCGCATTTATGGCTGCCAAATATAAACCTATACTGCGTTGGAAAGCCTCGTCGATGCTGGGCATCGCCTACGTTTTCCGCCTTGTCTAGCTTTATATTTGACTACCCAAAATGGGGAACTTATTTTTCACTCGTTACTTAGTGTTTATTCTTGTATATATAATCTCTATAAGGTAAACCTCCGACAATACGAGCCGTCTTCATTTCTATCCGTCTATTTTCTTGGTGCTCTTGGTCAGAGCAAACAATGCCATCTCCACAATGATTACGCAGTGAGCCTTCGCCACTACCAATTGGTAATAATCTTGATGCTTCAATACCTTGAAGGGTAAGGTATTTCACCATGTTTCTTGCCCTATTTCTCGATAGTCTTTCATTAGCTCTTTGAGAGCCTCGGCTATCTGTGTGAGCTGACAACTCGATAGCCAAATCAGGATTTTCTCTTAAAATACGAACCAAATCATCCAATACACTTCTAGCATCTGAGCGAATTTGGTCCTCTCCGAAAGAAAAGAATATATCCTCTAAAATTAGATTTGTTCGATCTTCTAATTTTGCAGCCATCCCTTCTTCGTAAATTACTTCCTTATATCCATCAAGCATATGCTCAAACGGACTTTCATAGGCTGTTGTATTTACAGATACATATGCAATTGAATTGTCTTGTGCCATTAAAGGCGCGTTCCAACAAAACAAACCTACCAGACTCATCATGGTAAGATTCTTAGGGAAAAAATTGTTATTCATACTTTTTTTTAAAAATCGGTTTGTGGATGTCAGGAATGAAAAAACAGTAACTGTTACTTCTTTCATTCCTCATAGGCTTTGTTAAAGGTTTCTATCTTCTTAAAGATAAAAATCTTTAGCGAAAACCACTACATATATTTCACAAAATTAATATTTTTTTCGTTTCGGGTTAATTACTTACTAGGAAGTAAAAAGCTTTCCCAAGATTTGTCCGCAATTAGACTTTACTATACACTTTGAGTCCACTCTGACAGACTTCTTACTTCACGAATCGAATCATTTTCATTTCTATCCGTCTATTCTCTTGATGTTTACTTTCTGAACAAGAGACCCCATCCACACAACCATTTCTAATTTCTGTTTCTCCACTCCCTACTGGAATAATTCGTTTAGGACTCACCCCTTTATAGATTAAGTATTGGCTGACACTTTCTGCACGTTGCCTAGATAATCGCATATTGTAATTAGCATTACCTCGGCTATCCGTATGAGCAGATAGTTCTATTCCCATATCAGGACTTTCTTTTAATAAAGTGGTAATTTGGTCTAAGGTTTTGAGGGATGTTGGTTGTAAATTATACGAACCATAATCAAATAAAATCTTATCTAGTACTAAGGTCGTTCCGACATTTAATTCTGGCTTCATTCCATCTTCATATATGACTGTGTTACCTGACTTTGGCACCAATACATCATCTATTGCTGGTTGACTAATAGGAACTGATGGTGGCGGAAAAGTTTTAGTAGAAGGAATGACCGTTTCTGTCTTAGACGTACTTGGAGCTGTAGCCGTTGCAGGCTCTAGCATTAATAAATACTCTTTTATATCGGAGTTCTCTTTTAATAATTGATCAACGGCAATAGACTCTGTTAATTCTGAAAATCCCGTTTTTGCTATTTCTAAGCGGTGGCCTTCTTGTAACATAGCTCTTCTAAATGCAAACTCTCCTTGATCGTCCGTTAGTGTGGTCATTCTTTGTCCATTATTAGGATTCACTAGACTTACTTTGGCTTTCATTAAACGACTACCAGTCGTTGCATCCGTAATAACACCTGCTATAATCTTACTAGCTTCTTTTGCTGTTTCGATAGCTGTTATTTTATCTGGAGAGACCAATGGCTTACCCAGAGAAAAGCGATAGATGTCATCTTTTCCATTTCCTTTTGGTCTGGAAGAAGAAAAATAACCTGCGTTACTATTCTGATCTATGATAAAACCAAAATCATCGTATAAGGAATTAATTGGAGATTTAGCATTGACAGGCGTCCGCCAACTTCCATCTGGCTGTACACTAGAAAATACATCTAAACCACCATATCCGCCATGTCCATTGGAGGCAAAATAAAGCGTACCGTTTTCGTGAATAAAAGGAAACACTTCGTTCTTTGCAGTATTGATCGTTGGGCCTAAATTAGTAGGTGTACTCCATCGACCATTCACATATTTTGATTGGTATAGATCCATCCCTCCGTAGCCCCCTTCTTTGTTAGAAGAAAAATACAAGACTAAACCATCTGCCGATAAAGTAGGATGACATTGGTCATAATCATCAGAGTTGAAAGCTAGTTCCTTGATGCTTGCCCAATCTGCTCCATTCCTAGTAGCCGTATAGATTTTTAATAAAGTATCTCCTTTTCTATTGGTCTTCTTTTGGCCGTTTTGGTAGTTGTTTCTGGTAAAGAATATTTGATTGCCATTCTTACTAAAAGCAACTGGCCCTTCGTGGTATCTGGTTGTAATATTAACAGAAAATTCCTGTGGGTTTTCTAATAAACCATCAGGTGTTTGTGTCGCATAATACAGGGACATAAAATTATCCCCCAACCATTCGTCCGTATTGTCTGTAATCTTTCGAGCACTTTTGGGCCGTTTCCGATTAGAGACAAAGACTATCCCATTGTTGTAAAATGTAGGACTAAAATCTAATTTATCAGAATTGATGAGCTCTACATTTTCAACGACTACTTTATTAGCAGTATAGTTGACATTGGTAGCCGTTCCTGTTTGTGCTTGCACGAGTTGAGGAAGTGCAAGGCATAGGAGACCTAAAAAATATTGATAAAGATGCATCTTGTGTTTCATGGATTTTTCTTTGATTGCTGTCTAAGCAAGACTTACCAAGTTTTGAAAACTTGGGAAGTCTGCTCTCGAAAAACTATTTAGACTTTATAGATTATTAAGAGTATTCCTGTTTTCTGAACCTTTTCTATTTCACTCCCCTTCAGGGGTTGGGGGTTTTGCAATATCTGGAAACACTTTCTTGAGATTACCCCCAACCCCCAAGGGGGAGCGATTTTCGATTGATCTTAATAACCTATTAGATTCATGATAATTTCTTTAACATAAGTCTGACTAATTATCATTTGGACAGACTGACCGTTAATTGGTAAAACGCCAGACTTACAAAGTTTTGCAACTTGGGAAGTCTTGTTTTTCAAGGAAATAAATCTTCCCAAGTCTCGAAGACTTTGTAAGATTCCTCATTAACGATCAGCCTGTTTTGAGTGGTCGGATGAAACGTTTTTATTTAAAAGAAACGAGGATTACTAATACGTCCTGTCTTACGAAGATCGTAGGTGACAAAGAATTCATACGTACCAGAATTCTGGCTTTGAAGTTCTGACAGGGTAAAATCATAAGCCATTCCTACCCGTAATGTATTGGTCAATTGATACTGAATATAGGCATCCACAGATTCTCCGATACCTTGTACTTTAGAGCCACCAAAACGATAGGATAAACCTACCCAAAAATCATTTTTCAAAATGGCGGTTAAATTCAAATCTGCATCTATTGGTGCATTTTGAACATACTTTATCATTACGGCTGGCTTTAATTTTATATCATCTGCTACATCAATTAATACCCCTGCCATACCAAAAATATGTCGGTTCGCTAGGGAGGTAATATCTGTTGATACAAAGTCTTCCAACAAGTCTAATTTGTTTTCTAAAATATGTGGCATAGATACCCCTACATAAAAAGTAGGTGCCTCATAATATAAACCCAATCCTGCATTGGGCAATATCTTTGAGCTTTCTGCCATCATTACCGAATTGTCTTGCTGATGGGTTAAGCGAGCATCATTCCATACGACTCGGTATTGTCGAAGGACTCCTTGTAAACCTACGGATAAGGTTCCTTCGTCTAATGGAATTTTATAGGCATACGCCATCTGTGCCGACCAATCTCTGGTCGGGCCAATCTGGTCGTGGATGAAAGTTAAGCCCATCCCCACTCGTTGCTTGGCAAGTGTGGTATTAAAATTAACCGCACTGGTTACAGGTGCGCCTTCTAGGCCTACCCATTGTTGTCGGTGTATCGCTGACAAGCGGGGGGCAATCGTGCTGCCTGCATAGCCTGGATTAAAGGTCAATTTATTGAACATAAATTGGGTGAACTGTGCGTCTTGCTGTGCGCTGATGTTCGTTAGGCTGCATAGTCCTATGATTAGGGCTAGGAGACTTTTTTGGATGATTGTTGATTTGCTATTCATAGAGTATTCTTTCGCCATGACTGCGTCATGGGTTACAAGATGTCGTCCCGTTGGGACTGTTTTTGAGCGTTCCTGCGACTCGTCTTGGGTTGCTTTCTCCCATGACTGCGTCGTGGGTTACTGGATGTTGTCTCCCATGACTGCGTCGTGAGTTACTGGATGTCGTCTCCCACGACTGCGTCATGGGTTACAAGATGTCGTCCCGTTGGGACTGTTTTTGAGCGTTCCTGCGACTCGTCTTGGGTTGCTTTCTCCCATGACTGCTTCATGGGTTACTGGATGTTGTCTCCCATGACTGCGTCGTGAGTTACTGGATGTCGTCTCCCACGACTGCGTCATGGGTTACAAGATGTCGTCCCGTTGGGACTGTAGGTTCTAACCTAAATTTTGTCCTATTAAATTTGACTTTTAGTTTCGGTGTATATATATGTCACCACTCATTCTAGTCATGGTGTTGCTGTTCGGATCCATTCTTGCGTCTATTATATAGAAGTAGGTACCGATTGGTAGTAAATCATTGTTTTCTTGCCAGAAGCCGTACCAATCATTTTGGTAGTTGCTACTTCTGTAAACTTCGTCTCCCCATCTGTTGTAGATGACTAATTCACTGCCTTCAGGTAATCCTGGGATAATGAAGGTATCATTATCTCCATCGCCATTTGGTGTAAAGACATTCGGTACTTGTAATGCTCTCGTTGTATCTATACCGACTACAATATTGGCAGTAGCTGTCGCACATTTATCAGGACAGAAGTTGTTACAAACTCGGTAGTTTAATTGCTCGGTTCCTGTAAAAGTATTGTCTGGTGCAAAGCTGATCGTTTGGTCTGCATTCAATGCTACACTGCCTAATCCTGTGGTATAAACAGAATCTAGGAAGAAACCAGTCGTAAATTGATCGTTGCTCAATACATCCACATTTATTGGTGTATTAAAGAAGGTATTATAGGTATCATCCGTTAAAGCGGGTGCTGTTGCATAATTAATCACTACCGTATCTGAGGATAAGCCTAAACAACCTGCGTTAGAAAGCGTCCATATAAAGACGTTGTTTCCTGGCTCCAGATTGAAGACTGGCGTATTGCTTAGGTTCGGATCCGCTATGGTTGCTTTGCTATTAATTGGTGTAGACCATGCACCGAATACATTCGAGTTCGATGGAACTAAAGCATTCAAATCATACGTCTCTGAACATACCGTAGCATCTTGTCCTGCAAAAGCACCTACGGCTGCTTGTGAAGAAATGACTACATCAGTAAACGCAAATGATGGAGCGTTGCTGATCAGCGAAGGATCATACACACAACCGTTTCTGTTGGTCGTTACATAATATCTACCTGCGGCATTATTTGTAGAGCTTAAATTCAAAGTAGCCCCTGTTCCTACAAATGCGCCTGTCTGATAGTACCAAGTGTAAGTATCTCCAACTGTTGGATTATTGACGATTAAATCAAAGTTACTTCCTTGACAAACCGTACCTGTACTACTTACGGTAACAGGTTCTGGTAAGGTCGTCACGTTAATATTTAAAGAAGACATCGCCGATGTACAGCTACCTACATTTACAATCAAATTGTAAGTACCTCTATTCAGACTAGATACATTTGGTATTACTGGATTTTGTAAAAAGGAAGTAAATCCATTCGGTCCAGACCAAGAATAAGAAGTGGCGTTTGGTATAGCCGATGCTTCTAATAATAAATCTTCTCCAATACATATTTCAGTTGCCATTCTCAACACAGGTGTTGGTGGCGTTTCGCTCACTATAATCACGCCTGTGCTAATACCAGAACAACCATCGTTTGGATTGTAGTTAATCGTATGTGTGCCTGCGCCTGCTATGGTAGGATCGAAAGTTGTTCCACCAACTACGCCTGTTCCACTATACGTTCCGCCTGCTGGGAAGCCGCCTGTCAAAACGAATGCCGTAGAAGAAGCACAAAGTTGTGCATTATTTAAAGTCAGTGTACCTGTATTAGAACCGCCTACTGTGATATTAGAAGTAGCAGAAGTCGTTCCTGCACAAGCATCACTTACCGTATAAGTAATCGTATAAGTACCCGGACTCACCAAGGATGGATCGAATACATTGCCACTCACTACCCCTGTTCCACTATACGTTCCACCTGCTGGGAAACCACCACTCAAGGCAAAACTTCCCGCATCATCACAGATAGAAGCACCCGATAAATTAAAGCTGGCTCCTTGTGAATCTGCTACGACTACTGTTGCCGTGGCTCCACTAGAACAGCCATTGCCATTATAAGTAATCGTATGCGTACCTGCCCCTGCCGTTGCTGGATTGAATACGCCACCGCTTACGCCATTTCCACTATAAGTACCGCCTGCTGGACTACCACCACTTAAAGTAATCGCCCCACTAGTTGTACAGAAATTAGTAGTTGGTAAAGACAAGCTAGACGTACCTGGCGTTGTCACCGTAATCATCTGCGTAGCCGTACCTGTACATCCAAATCCTGGATTCAACGTGTAGGTAATCGGATAAGTACCAGGCCCTACACTCGCTGGATTAAAGGTATTATTAACGACCCCTTGACCGCTATATGTTCCATTGACACCACCTGTACTAGCAGGACTTCCACCACTTAAAGTGAAACTGCCTTCTGAGCTACAAACAGTTGTTCTTGTTAAATTCAAACTTGCCGTTAACTGAGGTCGAACCTCTAAAGTCATATTAGCTGAACCACATGCCGTTGCATAGCTAATCGTATGCGTTCCTGCCCCTGCAACGGTCGGATCAAAGGATCCATTTGTGACTCCTGTTCCACTATAAGTACCACCCGCTGGGCTTCCACCCGTTAACATTACAGGTCCACTATTAGAACATAGGTTTGGCGGTGTCATACTGAAAGAGACCGGTGTATCACCCGTTACTACAATATTAGAAGTTGTAGTCGCAAAGCAGGTAGACGCTGGCCCTGTATAGGTAATCGTATGGGTACCTGCTCCTGCCGTTGCTGGATTAAAAGTATTTCCTACGACACCTGTGCCACTAAAAGTACCGCCTGCTGGGCTACCACTACTTAGAGTATATAAACCCTGCGTTACACATAATTGACTCACCCCTGCTGCAAAACTTACGCTGCCTGTCGGTGCTACCGTCATAGTTGCAGTAGCAATTCCTTCGCAACTTCCTGCCGAGCTAAAGTTATAAGTAATCGTATAATTTCCGGCGCCCAATCCTGCTGGATCAAAGACACCATTTGTTACACCTGTTCCGCTAT
>CAKZUM010000121.1 GCA_937921525.1 uncultured Saprospiraceae bacterium | reverse complement strand
AGGTATAATTTGGATGAGTTTTGGATTTAGACGAGTTAAAAAACGGAGGCATAGCCTTAGCTACGCCGAGTATTTTTAAGGAAGTATAAATTCAAAAATCGCCAAAGTATCCGACAGAATTAACTTGAATAACTACTTAGTGAGCGAGTGGAAAATAAAAAACATACAATTACATGAAAGTACAATTCTGCGGTGCTGCAAAAGAAGTAACAGGAAGTTCCCACCTAATCACTTTAGACAGTGGTTATAAGATTCTATTAGATTGCGGACTATATCAAGGCAATAGCGAGGAGATGAAAGAATTCAATGAACAATGGATATACGATCCAAAGGAAATTGATTGCTTGGTGTTGTCTCATGCACATATAGATCACAGTGGTCGAATTCCTAAATTAGTAAAAGACGGATTTGATGGGGATATTCATAGTACCCATGCAACTAGAAGTCTATGCGCAATCATGTTGCTAGATAGTGCTAAAATTCAAGAAAGAGATGCCGAGTATTATAACAAACGCTTAGAAGAAAAAAAAGCCAAGAAGAAAAAGTCTAAGAAGAAAAGAGGTGCTAAGAAAGAGGAAGAAAAAAAACCAAGAGTTCCACTTTATACCAGTGAGCATGCGAAAGAAACGATGAATTTATTCATCAGTTATCCCTATGATAGAAGAATAAACATCCATGAGGGCGTAGAGGTTTTGTTCAGAGATGCAGGCCATATACTAGGTAGTGCTAGTGTTACCATTAAAATTACGGAAAACGGCAAAACGACTGTGATTGGCTTTACAGGAGATATTGGTCGACCTAATCGTCCAATATTAAGAGATCCTATGAAAATGCCAAAAGTAGATTACTTAATTTGTGAGTCTACCTATGGTGACAAAGATCATGATTCAAAGCCAGGAGAAGATAGCAAGTTTCTTAATATCATTAAAGAAACTTGTTTAGAGAAGAAAGGAAAATTAATTATCCCTGCTTTTAGTATAGGTCGTACTCAGGAGATTGTCTATATGCTAGACCAATTATCTTCCGCAGGCGTATTACCCAAAATACCTGTATATGTAGATAGCCCATTGGCCGTTAATGCAACGACCGTATTCGGTGCGCATCCTGAATGCTATGATGATGATTTGCATGAGTATATGTTGACCGATGACAACCCTTTTGGTTTCAATGATCTGACTTATATCAAAGATGTAGCTTTGTCGAAGCAATTAAACTTTTCTAATGAACCGTGCATCATTATCAGTTCCTCTGGTATGATGAATGCAGGAAGAGTTCGACATCACCTAGCCAATAATATTGCTAATCCAAAGAATACCTTTTTGATCGTAGGATATTGTGCGCCACAAACACCCGGCGGAATGCTCAGAAATGGTATCGAAAAAATAAAGCTATATGGAAAGGTGCATCCTGTCAAAGCAAAAATCGAAGTGATGGAGTCTTTCTCCGCACATGCTGATCGTGGCGAAATGCTAGACTTTATCAAACATCAAAAGAAAGGATTAAAGCATTTGTTTTTAGTACATGGTGTAGAAGAGCGACAAGAAAAGTTCAAAACTATGCTGGGAGAAAAAGGCTTTAAAAAAGTAGCTATACCAAACCTAGGTCAAGAATTTGAATTAAAATAAACTATGAATATTCCACAAGCACTACTACCACTTTCTGGTGCCCTTAATATATTGTCTTCTGATTTATTTGAAGAAGGACTCAAATTATCTAAGGCTAGCCCTAGAAAAAGAATTATTTTACCGATGCATAAATCATCGGATGCGTCTATGCATCGGATGCTCAATTTTCTGCAACCAGAAAGCTATATTCGACCACACAATCACTCCACTTCTAATAAGACAGAGTCCGTTATTGTTATTCAAGGTTCTATTCAGTTTTTTACATTTTTTGATGATGGTACGATTGATAAAAAGATCGTTGTCGGCGGCACTAGTAAAAATTTCGGTGTAGATATTGAACCAAATGTATACCACGCTTTTTTTGCCTTGGAAGAAGATACGATTGTTTTTGAAACTAAGCCTGGCCCCTATGATAAAGAAACAGATAAATTGTTTGCGGAATGGGCACCTGCGGAAGGGACGGATGATGCGCTATTTTATATGGAGATGTTGAAGGAGTGGGAAATGGAGAAGGAAGAATAGAGGGGGCTGTGAGCAAATCATATATCTTACATCATATATCCATCTAATTTTTACATGACAGATTTATGATGTAAGATGTATGAAATATGATTTATGATTTCCTAAATCAGATGTTAACTATATAGAAACTACGAGCAAAAACAGATAAGACAAAGAAATTAAAGAGGACAAAATAAAACTAAACATGCGTATAAATCTGATAGTAATTCGAACCAAAAACATAAAAGAGCTTGCTGGTTTCTACAGTAAATTAGGTCTTGAATTTAAATATCACCAACATGGAAAAGGGCCATTCCATTATTCTTCAGAGTTAGATAAAACAGTTTTTGAAATTTATCCCCTATTGAAAAGTCAAGAAAAAGCAGATAATTCCCTTAGATTAGGCTTTGATGTAAAGGAATTAGATCAACTAATTTCAGAATTTGATAAAGAAGGATTAGAGGTCGTAAGTAGACCTAGACAATCAGAGTGGGGATATTTTGCGGTAATAAAAGATTTAGATGGTAGAAAAATAGAATTGAAAGAATTATAATGCTAATTAAACGACCCATAGCCTAGAGCATATCCATATTCTACTAATCCTAAAATCCTATAAATCCTAATCCTCACTTAAATAATTGATAAACAATTAAACTGCCAAAATAAGCGAGCCCCGTCATAAAGAAAAATTGAATGATAGGCCATTTCCAACTATTCGTTTCTCGCTTTACTACAGCCAAAGTACTCATACACATCATCGCAAAAACATAAAATATTAAGAGCGATAAAGAAGTCGCAAAATCATAAACAGGTCGCCCTGTAAGTGGATTTTTTTCTCTAGCCATACGATCTTTAATAGACCCTTCATCTTCTTCACTACCGATACTATAGATCGTTGCCATTGTTCCTACAAAAACTTCTCTAGCTGCAAAAGAGGTAATCAAAGCAATACCGATTTTCCAATCAAAACCTAGAGGTCGTATCGCTGGTTCTATGAACTTACCAAGATGGCCGGCATAAGAAGCTTCAATTTTATTGGCAGCAATTAAATCTGCCGTTTGTGTTTCACTAAAG
>CAKZUM010000120.1 GCA_937921525.1 uncultured Saprospiraceae bacterium | reverse complement strand
AAATAATTGATTAACAATGTTTTGGAAGAATAAAAGAGAAAAAAGCAGGTTGGAAAAAATATCAATTTTTACGCCTATAAACATTGATATTACGTCCCTTTGTTCATGATTTGTAAAATAAGACTAATTTGATCCCATTTTTGACCTTCGTTTTTATCTTCTTTTTTCACTTTAAAAGCTTTAAAACACAATATATATTCATGCTCAATTCTCTATAGAAACAAAATAAATTTCAGCAGTTATTTTTAAGAAATAGTTTTTTACCTGATTCTCAAAAACCTGATAATCAGATTATTACGAACTAAAATTAAATAGCATTTTTTAAATATTTTTTTGCAAAAAAAATATTGTATCTTAGTAATGGTTACTAAAGTGAACGCCTCTTTTTAAAATGATACTTTTATCAAGAAAATGAAAGAGGTTTTAAAATTCTTTTGAGATAGCTACCCCGACCCCCTCTTACAATACGACTTTTGCACCGTATCCGAGGGAAGGAAAATCGCGTAAAAACTACTTAAAATAGTAGTTTTCTGGGCAATAGGCCCACAAAGTTCTTTGACATTTTTGGATAACCGATCCTGTTTTCCGAACAGCAATTAAGCTGTGAGGAATCCTAAATTAAACCATACTTATTTCGCCTACCTATGAATAGGCTATTGATTGCATTAAAGGTTCTATGGTGTCATTGAGAGAATATCCTTGCTGTAACTTTGTAGTAATATATTCTATCAATAATAGCAGACCCTCTGCTTTCATAAGCCTACGAATAAAAGGTAGCGTGCCGTCCGTCTCCGTTAGGAGTCGCTGTTGAATACTTGACAAAAGTTCATCGTCGTGAACTGCACACTTTAGCATTGAGTAAGTTACGACAATAAAATAGATATACGTTTGTATAGCTTTGTAATTTCGTAATTGATACTTTTCCAGTCCTTCGGCTTTGCTCTCTTGATGATAGGTTTCAACGGGCCACCTATGGCGGCGAATTCGTAAGATTCCACTAGGATACCAATCGAGTCTATTGGTGATCGTAAAAATGCCACTATCGCTCAAGTCTTTCTTCGAAAAAGAAATGACTAGTCGTTGCTTTTTTGTAAACCCCTTGATGCGATGATTCGCAAAATAGGCATAAGCTATTTGAGATTCTCCTTTATAATTAAACCCGACTTTTTTAAAGACTGGATTTTTTGGATCAGCTTCATGTTGTGCTACCAGTCTGGCTAAGAAATCTTTTAATTTTATTTTCTCTTGCCCTTTTAAAAATATACACTGTTCTGCTGATAGAGAACCTACATAATTTCTTTTCAGTTCTGTGGCAATTGTATGACATAAATGGGCAGAGGTAAAGCCCCCATCTAGTGCTATTGGGAAGTCTATAGATGGATACTGTTTACAAAAATTCTGAATCAAATCTTCTGCTATATGAAGTTTACTCTTGTAAACTTGTTTGACGTCAGGACATTTTTTCCAACAGTCTTTATAGCGTTGACGCATGTAGGCATTCCATTTCTTTTTCTCTGTAGTTCTATTTTCCCATTTGTCTTCATTTATATAAAGACCTCTTTCTTTTAGAAACTTAGCTACTGCTTCCCAATCAGGAGCATCCCATAAGCGATAATAAATAGGATAATCTGTTTGGTCGTCGCTGTAGTGTAAAGTGACTAAGTCATGAGCTAGTCGATAACAATCATTAACGTAATCTTTTAGATTATAAATGCCATCAATATGTTTACCATAATGCTTCAACAAAGTATTGTCTACACTAAGTACACCACCTGTACGCTTGGCCGTTTTAAATTTTGTGCCTTCTAGTTCTTGGAGAAGGTCCAAGCGAGTTTGGTTGACTTTAGCTAGATCAAAATTTTGTCGATTGAAAAACTTATTAAAGCTACTTTGGTTGCGAGTATCAAAAAGAAATAATCTATTGATACCTTCCAGTGTTTTATTCTCACTCACTATAAATCCTGATATAGCTTTCTTAAAATGTTGATAGCCTTCTGGACTAAAACAATCCTCGAAATAAGGAGCATATTTTTTTACGATGCTAGGAAAATCTGTTAGAAGTACCATTTTTACTTTCTTACTAATTTACTCCTTTTGTTTAAATTAGGTAAATGTTATCCAATAATGTCAATGAACTTTTTGCTTTTTCTCTCCTTTACGGTGCAAAAGTCGTATTTTAAGAGGGGGTTGGGGGGAGTTCTAGCTTGTGTGCTGAATAGTTACGTTATTTTTTCTAATTTGCATTGCTAAAATAATAGATAGATCAAATATTAATTTACCGAATAGCTGCCAAAATGGACCAAAGCTCAAGAATAGCCAATTTATTGAAACATGGGAAATTAAGAACGACCAATGCTAGAAGGTTGGTGTTGGAAGAGTTCTTAAAAGCAGGACATACGGCCTTGTCTAGTGCGGAGATTGAGAAGAAAATAGAAGATTTAGATAGGATTACACTATATAGAACGATCAAGACTTTTGAGGAGTCGGGAATTATACACCAGGCGGTAGATGTTAGCGGTCGTTCTAAGTATGCTTTATGCTCTGAATATTGTACGAGTCATCATCATGAAGATCACCATGCTCATTTTTACTGTACAAAGTGTGAAAAAACAGTCTGTTTGGATGATGTAAAAATTCCTGCAATTAACTTGCCTGATAATTTTAAATTGGAAGACAGTCAATTAGTATTATCTGGAATCTGTGGAGAATGTCATACTTAATGACTGATACCTGTGGGAAAGCTATTGCGGGAGAAGATGGTAGCAAACATTTAAAAAAGTAAGTCAATCTATTACACTACTCCTAAATTCATTTGTACCTCCAAGGGATTAACATTAAGTTTGTACAAATTCTTGAGTGGATAGAAAATGTATGGACTAAACACCTCCATAATCTACTCAAAAAAGAAACACATACCAAATTATTAATATGATCCAGTACTTAAAAAAAGAGGCCGGCCAATTGGTCGAAGTGCAGGAAGCAGAAGTGTACTGCTGGATTAATATTAGCCCTCCCTTCAGCCAAGCGGAACTGGCTGAGATTTCCGAAAAATATCGTGTTCCCTTAGATTTCTTGACGGATTCCTTGGATATTGACGAACGCTCTCGGTACGAAAGAGAGGAAGAAGTCCGATTGATCGTAGTTAATACACCTATTCTAAACGATAGTGTACGAGAAGAGGAATCTATTTATCTAACTGCACCTATTGGTATTATATTGACCATAGAACACGTGATTACCATTACCGCACATCCAAATCCCGTCTTAGATTTATTTTTAGAAAATAAAGTTAAGAATTTTGATCCCTCTGACGAGCAAATGTTTGTCTTACAAATTTTTGAAAAAAACGTATTGCGCTTTCTAAGTTGCTTGAAGAGCCTTAATCTTAAACGTAACCATATAGAAAAGGAATTGTACACTTCCAGCAGAAATAAAGATCTGCGCCGACTATTGGCTATTGAAAAGAGTTTTGTATATTTTGTAAACACTTTAAGCACCAATGATTTATTGAAGTTAAAAATGAAACGGACAGACTTCCTACATATCCGAAAAGAGGAAGATAAAATGGATTTGTTTGAAGACATCATTATTGACAATAGCCAAGCCTTAGAAATGTCTAATGTGTACACAAACATTCTAAGTGGAACAATGGAGGCTTATGCTTCTATTATTTCAAACAATTTGAATGTAGTTATCCAAAGATTGACACTCGTTACCATTATTTTGATGGTTCCCACCTTAATCGCTAGTTTTTTTGGGATGAATGTAGACGTTCCTTTCAAATCAGAAAACTCCCCTATTTCCTTTTATGCGATAATTGGCATCTCTTTGCTTATATCTTTACTATTAGCTTGGTTCTTTCGCTGGAAAAAATTGATATAAACTTGCATTATTTGAATAATTTCACTATTTTGTTAATAGTTTAATAGCATTTTCCACATTTAGTTATCCACATTGTGGAAAAAATACCAATCTATCTAAACACTTGATTATCAATACTAATATAAAGTTATCCACATGTTGTGGAAAAGTTTAGTCTTTAAATCTGCTACTTATTAGTATTTTTATATCACTATGACGAAAATGCTTAACTACAATTCAGCGTTTAAGCCTACCTTTCTTTAACGGACTTACGAGAAATAGTAAATAAGAAAGAAATTAACTAAAATAAATACACACATACTATTTAATTGTGCCTATCTTTTAGGTAACTATTGCCTGTAAGTTTGTGACTATTAAAATAAACATTCAACTGATTCAAACTATTGAAACAATATGTTTCTTGTATAAATCTAATTATTAGATTTATACGATTTACCCTGTACTAATGGAACAATTTGACAAAGAACAGCAACTACTGACGAAAAAACAAACGTAACTATTGAGAAACGAAACTAAACATTTATCGGTGTTTAGTTCTTTAGTTATGAAACACAATCGAGAACGTGATCTATTTTTTGAATAGTCCGTATTGAATAGATGAAGGTTATATACTTTTAGCACCTCCAAACACCCTATCCTCTACGCCCTAATTAGAAAAAGATAGTCACAAAAAATTCTATCTGAATACTATGCAAACAGTCAACAAAATTAGTAAGAAGCCAAAAGTGGCTAAAAACAACAGAAAAACTTACACACACGCAGAAGTATTGGCTGCCTCCACTAACTATTTTAAAGGAGATGATTTAGCAGCTAGTGTATGGTTAAACAAGTATGCCCTGAAAGATACCCATGGCAACTTATACGAATTAACACCTGAGGATATGCACCGCAGGATTGCTAGTGAGATAGCAAGAGCCGAAGCTGCCCACCCTGATCCTTATTCTGAACAAGAAATTTTTGAGGTATTAAAAGATTTTAAATACATCGTTCCTCAGGGTAGTCCGATGGCTGGTATCGGTAATGTATTTCAGGTTTCTTCTTTGTCTAATTGTTTCGTGATCGGTAATAGTGCAGATTCTTATGGAGGTATCATGAGAATGGATGAAGAGCAGGCACAATTGATGAAGCGTAGAGGAGGTGTCGGGCATGACTTGTCTCATATTCGACCTAAGGGTAGCCAAGTAATGAACAGTGCTTTGTCTTCCACAGGTATCTCTCCTTTCATGGAACGATATTCTAACTGTACCAGAGAAGTAGCTCAAGACGGTAGAAGAGGGGCATTGATGTTATCTATTTCTAGTAAACATCCAGATGCAGAAGATTTTGTAGATGCTAAAATGGAACAAGGAAAGGTAACAGGAGCTAACGTTTCTGTAAGAATTGATGATGCTTTTATGAAAGCGGCTATGAGTGGCAAAAGCTACCAACAGCAATATCCAATTGACGCTGACAACCCGAAGTTCACTAAGGATATAGACGCTTCTAAGCTATGGAATAAAATCATCCATAATGCTTGGAAATCAGCAGAGCCAGGGGTATTATTTTGGGATACGGTAATTCGGGAATCTATTCCAGATTGCTATGCAGACTTAGGTTATAAAACAATTTCTACGAATCCCTGTGGAGAGATTCCTTTATGTCCTTATGATTCTTGTCGATTACTAGCGATCAATTTGTATAGCTATGTAGAAGAGCCGTTCACAGAGAAAGCTTACTTTAATTTTGAAAAATTTGGTCAGCATGTGCAAATGGCGCAGCGCATCATGGATGATATTATTGATTTAGAAATTGAAAAAATTGATAGCATCATTGCTAAAGTCGAAAATGATCCAGAGCCAGACGAAATTAAGTTTGTAGAACTTAATCTTTGGAAAAAAATTAGAAAAACTTGTGTAGAAGGCCGAAGAACAGGAGTAGGTATTACTGCTGAGGGAGATATGTTGGCTGCAATGGATATGGCTTATGGCAGTGACGAAGGAATTGCGTTCTCTGTAAAAGTACATAAGACACTAGCCTTGAATGCTTACCGCTCTTCTGTTGATTTAGCTAAGAAAAGAGGACATTTCAAAATCTATGATGCTAGTAGGGAAATGCAAAATCCTATGATACAACGTATCAAGGAAGCAGATCCAGCATTGTACGATGATATGGTGAAATATGGTAGAAGAAATATCGCTTTATTAACGATTGCACCTACTGGTACTACGTCTATGATGACCCAAACTACTTCTGGTATTGAGCCTGCATTTATGGTGGCGTATATGCGTAGACGGAAGGTGAATCCTAATGATAAAAATGTCAATATCACCTTTACAGATGAGGTGGGCGATCACTGGGAAGAATACAATGTTTTCCACCATAAGTTTAGCACTTGGTTAACAGCAAAGGGCTATGATGTGGAAAAGGTTAAACAAATGCCACAAGAAGAATTGCAAGCGATTATTGAAAAGTCTCCTTACTATAAGGCGACTGCCAATGATGTGGATTGGGTGCAAAAAGTCAAGATGCAAGGCGCTATCCAAAAATGGGTAGACCACTCTATTAGTGTTACCGTAAATGTACCTAATGAGACGACTGAGGATATGGTTAAGCAGATTTATCAAACGGCATGGGAGGCAGGCTGTAAAGGCTGTACGATCTATAGAGACGGTTCTCGTTCTGGTGTATTGGTGGCTACTACTGATAATAAAGAAGATAACAATAGCTTGGTTTTCAAAGAATCTGCCGCACCTAAACGTCCGAACAGATTGGAGGTAGAAGTGATTAGATTCCAAAACAATCATGAAAAATGGATTGCGATGGTAGGAGTATTAGATGGCAGACCTTATGAAATCTTTACGGGTCGTGCAGAAGATACTTTTGTCTTTCCAAACTATGTGACTAAAGGCTGGGTCTTAAAGCAAAAAGACGAGGAAGGTAATAAGAGCTATGATTTCCAATACGAAGATAAAGATGGCTATCGAGTAACGATGGAGGGCTTATCGAGGTCTTTTGATAAGAAGTTCTGGAACTACGCTAAATTAATTTCTGGGGTATTGCGTCATGGTATGCCATTGAATCATGTGGTTAGTTTAGTAGACGGTTTATCTACAGAACAAGATCATATCAATACTTGGAAAAATGGTGTGGTAAGAGCTTTAAAGAAATTCATTCCAGATGGTACGCAAGCGGCTAAAACGGCTTGCCCAAGTTGCGAAGATAAAGATGGCTTAATTTACAAGGAAGGATGCTTAAGCTGTAAGAGTTGTGGGTATAGTAAGTGCGGGTAAAGGGTTTAGACTTGGTAAGTTTTTAAAACTTCCCAAGTCTGATTTTACTTACTAACAACTAGGTAAACAAAAAAGGCATATTAAGTTTAGTAAGTCAAAAGGGTCAGTTGGAATTATTCCTTCTGGCCTTTTTTTTATGCTAAGTAACGAGTAAATAAATTTATTACCAAGGATGCTCCAAATCCTTCTTAACATATTGATGATCCCGCTTTACCCAATAGGTATCTGAAGTCCGTTTTAATTGTAAATTATCCTTATTGAATAAACGATACAACATTGC
>CAKZUM010000119.1 GCA_937921525.1 uncultured Saprospiraceae bacterium | reverse complement strand
AGATAGTGTGGCATTTGATCTACATAAGTGGCTATTCATTCCATATGAAGTAGGCTGCACATTGATAAAAGATGCAGCCGCTCATCGGGCATCATTTGCCATTACGCCTAATTACTTATTACAAACGGAACGAGGTTTAGCAGGTGGCCTAGATTCCATCAATAATTATGGTTTTGAATTATCGAGAGGATTCAAAGCATTAAAAGTATGGATGTCTTTAAAAGAACATGGTCGAGATAAATATGCTCAGTTAATTGCACAAAATAACCGCCAAGCAGAGTACTTGGGCAAGAAGGTTGGGCAGACTCCTTCTTTAGAGTTGGTAGCCCCTGTATCCATGAGTATTGTTTGTTTTAGATTCGTTGATGAGGGGCTAATAGAAGAGCAATTAAATGATTTAAACGAAGAGATATTGTTGCAATTACAAGAAAATGGAATTGCTAGTCCTAGTTCTACTATCTTGAATGGGAAATACTGTATTCGGGTTTGTATTGTGAATCATCGGACTAAAAATGCAGACTTAGATTTATTGTTGGAGAAAGCTTTGGAGATAGGGCAGGTGTTTTTTTTGAAGAAAATACAATGATACTAATGAAGGATGAATACAATTTTGGTGTAGCTTTAGTAACGAGGAGATAATAAATGTACATTCTTGGGTAGCTTATTTTTTTCTTAGTTTTCTTTTGAAAGCGGGAGTATTGTTGATACTATGACCGATTTCAAGAGGAAAATAAGGGAAAAAGAAGCAGCCAAGAGTGTATAGTTATTATTTCGTCGTTACTCTTTTATCATGGCATTGTTTTAGTGCCAGTTATAGGTAGCATTCATGGAATAAAAATTAACGCTTACCTCCTAGTATACCATCACAAACTATTTAGCATGTATTTAAAACTCGCCATTGGATTTTTTATCAGTTTCCTCTTAGCTATACAAAGTAATTATGCACAACTATCAAAGGTATGTGGCACCAGTGCTAGTGAATTTAATATTGTCAGAGATCGCCTTATTCAAAATAAAACTTACCTAAAAGAAAATAAAGACATTGCCACGAGTAGAAATGCGATAACCTACGTACCTATAAAATTTCATTTAGTAGGAGAAGATGATGGTACAGGACGTATTGAAATCAATAGAGTATTAGACCAACTATGTATTTTAAATGAGACTTTTGAAGAATTTGAACTACAATTTTATTTGAAAGATGGTATTAATGAAGTCAATAATTCAGGAATTTTTGGCACGGTGTCTACTGGTAGAGAAAGTTTGGATATGCAATTTGAAAGAGACAGACAAGCTATCAATATTTGGATTTTGGACGATGCCACGCCTACGAATACTATATTAGAGGGGCGAGTATTGGGCTATTATGAACCGAGTTTAGATTGGGTAGTAGTAGACAAAGATTTTGTCAACGGAGATGGATTTACATTGGTTCATGAACTAGGGCACTACTTTAGTTTATTGCATCCATTTCATGGATGGGGAGACGAAGGGGCACCCCCTTATGATGAAACCTACGAAGGGAAACCTGCTCCATTTTTTGCACCAGATCCTAATTTTGCAAGGGATAGAATATTGACAGAAAATGCGGATGGGTCAAATTGCGAGGTGGCTGGAGACATGATTTGTGATACTCCGGCAGAGTATCTGTATTTTACAGCTTTGGATAATAGTAGGTGTAGGTATTCTAAGCCAATGCTAGACCCAAAAGGAGACCAAATTGCGCCAGACGCAAGTTTGATTATGGGCTACTTCCTAGAAGGCTGTGTCAATCGTTTTACACCAGAGCAAGTGGCATTGATGAAGGCGGACTTACAAACGAATAGACGAGGAGAACTAAGAGCTAATACGCCACCACCTACTAGTGAAATTACGGATAAACCAACATTGACAGATCCTATTGATAGAAAAGTAACAGCCAATTATAATAAAGTACAATTACAATGGGCGGCTACTCCTAATGCAACTTCCTATATAGTAGAAGTGGATCGAGTTCCTTCTTTCAATGATGGTAGTATTAGATTATCGACCAATAATACGTCCATTGTTATTGAAGATTTATTAGAACCTGGTCGTAATTATTTTTGGAGAGTAAAACCCTATAATGCAGGATATACTTGCGCTGTAGCTTCGAGTACAGAACGATTTGAGACGGGCCTAGCAACAGCAGTCCGTACAATCAATAGCATTAATAACTGGGAAATAAACCCAAATCCAGTTCATAGAAATGGAAATTTATTTACAACTATAGAAGCTAGTACCTCTTTTGAAGCGAATCTAAATATCTATAATTTAACAGGGCAACTTATCTATCAAAGTACTAGGCATTTTGCAACTGGAAAAACCTCCATAAACATTCCTACAGAAACATTACCTTCAGGAGTATATATCGTCCAATTAGCTAATGACAAAGGAATAAATAATAAGAAATTAATCGTTCAATAAAATAATAGATATACAGATGTTAAGAAAATTGACCCTCTTATTTATACTGTTTTTGATGACAGGAATTGGTTTATCTGTCTATGCACAAAAGGTACCCAGATGTGGAACTAGTGCTAAAGATTTAGACTTAATACAAAAGCGTTTAATTGCTAACAAACACTCTCTTTACAGTAAAGAATTTACTAAAGCTACGTCCAGAAGTAGAGAAACTGTTTTTATTCCATTAAAATTCCATTTAGTTGGGAGAGATAATGGAACAGCTAGAATAGAGAGTAGCAAAGTATTTGATCAAATGTGTACGCTTAATGAAACCTTTGAAGAATTAGGAGTACAGTTCTATATCAAAGAAGGATTTAATTATGTCGATAATACTCAAATTTTTGATAACGGTGGAAACTCCACAAGTTTGGGTACACAAGGTATAATGAACTCTATTAGAGATGAATCAGCAATAGATATTTTCGTTATACGGGATGCACAAGACCCGACTAGAACTAATGTCGGTTTTACGCTAGGCGTCTATTTCGGAGATAGAGACTGGATCGTTGTAGAAAAAACAGAAATCCAATCAGGTGGTATGACCTTACCGCATGAGATAGGACATTTCTTTGGTTTACCGCATCCTTTTAGAGGCTGGGATTTAGAACCTTATGATCCAGCAATTCATGGTTCTCCTGCACCTATTTCTGCACCGGGAAAAGACCGGAATGGAGAAGCGATTTTAACAGAGCTAGCGGATGGCAGTAACTGCGAAACGGCAGGTGATATGATCTGTGATACTAGAGCAGACTATTTATATTTTTCTAAAATCGACAATTTTAATTGTCGATATAGAGAACCTTTAATTGATCCAACTGGAGATACTTTAGATACGGACGAAGAATTGATTATGGGATACTTTTTAGATAGATGTATGAATAAATTTACACCTATGCAGGTAGCGTTAATGATAGAAGACTACGAGTCTGATTCCAGAACTTATTTGAAAAACAATGATGTTATTACTACTGGTATCATTCCAGATGAGCCATCAACTTTACTATCTCCATCTAATAATATTACTGTTCCAACTGCTGGTTTGGTAGATTTAGAATGGGAAGCGATGGAAGAAGCCACCGCTTATTATGTGGAGCTATATACAGGAACAAGTGGAAATAATATTGCTCACACTGCAACAGTTACGGCAACTACAGCCGCTGTACCTGTAGAAATAGGATCAGCTTATCGTTGGAGAATCAAACCGATCAATGGCGTTAATTATTGTGCACCTTACTCTGAAGTAAGAACATTTAGAACAGACATGGCTTCTAGTGTGCCAGAGGTTAGCAGTGTAGAAAGTTGGACCGTTCAACCGAACCCGCTTAGTAGAAATTCCTATATCACAGTATCCGTATTTGCAAATGAAAAATTTGAAGCTAACATAAAAGTTACAGATTTTTCAGGAAAAGAGATTCGCTTTATTGATGATGAACAATTTTTTATTGGATTAAATACAATGCGTATTCCTTTGCATAATCTTAAGACTGGTATCTATATAATTTCTATTGAAACAGCTTCAGGTGTCTCCCATCAAAAATTAATTATAAATTAGAATATTATTTTATAGGTATAATACGAAAAGTCAAAATCGTAATATGTAATTCGTTGGAAAATGTTTGGGTCGATGGTTGAAGTTTGTAAATTCAACCTAATATTTTGAAAGTTTGTAACTTTCTTCCACTAAGTAACGAGGAGATAATAAATGTACGTTCTTGGGTAGCTTATTTTTTTCTTAGTTTTCTCTTGAAAGCGGGAGTATTGTTGATACTATGACCGATTTCAAGAGGAAAATAAGGGAAAAAGAAGCAGCCAAGAGTGTATA
>CAKZUM010000118.1 GCA_937921525.1 uncultured Saprospiraceae bacterium | reverse complement strand
CAAAAGAATACTGTTATTCTTTTTATTTACCCTCTCTTTTTTTACTATCCAATTACAGGCTCAATATAACCACGTTGTCATCAATGAAGTATCTGGTGATGGAGGGAATATTGAAGCACGAAATGATGCTATTGTAGAGTTAGCAGGTCCACCGGGAACTGATATTGGATGTATGGTTGTAACCAATACAGAATGGGCGGTGGTATTGCCTGCTGGAACCAGACTTCCCTCAGATGGCGTTTTTTTAATAGCTTGTGAGGTAGGCAACAATGGAGGTACAAGTGTATACACAAATAATCAATCTGGGCTATCTTGTTCTGTCTGTGACTTTCCTACCTTAACGGTAGATTTTGATGTATGTAATCCTGCAAATATTAATTATATCTCCTCTTCTTTATTTATAAATTATGGATTTACATTAGATAACGGCTATTGTGGAAGTAATAGAGATGGAGACCAAGTCCTACTTTTTCAACCAGATGGTACACCGCAGGATGCCGTATATTGGGGGCAAGAAGATATGACGGATTCAAATAGTGGGGGGTTAACCTTTGGGGGGGCATCCGGCAACTGTGGGTCAACCTACGATCATGTTGCTGTACAAATTGGAATGGCGTATACTTTAGGGGACAATGATGATAACGATATTGTTAATGATTACTTAGGGACTCATATCGGTTTCAGAGGCGATGGAGGAAACGCAACAGGCGTCAACAAAATGCCATCGGGAAATGATGATCTAGCCAATCCTGTATTATTCGGAAGTGGCTTGGGAATGCCACCAGGAGACTGCAATGCAGATCAAAAAATCTATACGGTACCCAGTTTAGAGCACCCTATCTGGGTAGATGTGGGACTGGCATTGGTCGGTTGTAACTCCACCCATATTCGCCTAAATGACACTAGCCCCATAGGTAATAGTGAACAAAAGATTCGTCCTTTCACAACAGCTTCTCATATAGATGATCCCGATTTAAATGCGGATTGGGTAGCTTATTCGGCAATAAATCTAATGCCCAGTTCTGTTGATCCAATAGCTGCAAGTGAACAATGGCAGGTTACAAATCATCCTAACCCGGGAGTATCTAATGACTCTGATACTTGGGATTTTTTTTATGATTTAGGGGATGGTCCGATTGAGATAAAAGAGAGCGATCAGCTAAATCTTACTTTATGTGAAGCTCAATCCATTCGTTTTGGAACGAGAATTTATAACTATCAACATGTAGAACCCAATATTGCTACGAATAATAAAGCAGGGTCTTTTATTAGAGATGAACAGGGAATAGATCAAGCTTGGAATATAGATAATTTGGGGAGTAATAATAATGGAATTACAGAGCTGAGTTTTACTTCTAATCTATTACAAGCAGGAGTACAAAATTCTTTTACTTTAGTTTGGGATGATTATACAGACTGCTGTGGTTCGGCTAGTGCTAATACCGTTGTCAATACGAATAATCCGAATGAATGCTACGAACGTTTAAATATAAATATTACGGTGGCAGAATCATTTGATATTACGCAGACCAACATCACTTGCCCAGGTGATTATGAAGTCGGGGCTGGAATAATAGATGTTAGTTCTTTTGTTACCAATCCAGATGCAACAATTAATTACTATTTGAAGGAGGGGGTGACAATAGGACAAGAAACGACTACTGGAACAGTAGTAATGTCGAGTACTACAGGGATGATACAATTACCTACTTCTTTAACACTTCCAATAACTATACTACTCGAAGACCAATCTAATTGTGGGGAGAGTAAAGTAATAAGCATTGGGGCAGATTGTCGAAAGACCTTACCCTGTCCAGAGATAAAAGGAACTAGTATTAGTACCCAAACTACTTACCCTAACACTATTTTTGACCTTACGGCGGATGCAGCAGTAAGTAAGAATTTACCAGATGGAAGTGAAATCTTATGGTATTACGGAACTCATCCAGACTTTGATCCTCTAGACTCAAATAGTGATGGATATTATGGCGTCTTCCCTACAAGCTCAACAGTTACAAATACAGGAACGGATTGCCCGTCTGATGGTGCAACTATTTTTATTTCTGAATTATCTGATCCCCTTAGTGGGTGGGAATGTCATCGCTATATTGAAATATTTAATGGTGGTCCTTGCCCAAAAGATTTAACTGGTTGGACTTTAGATGCCATAGGGAATGATATGCCTATTGCTACTTTTCGTTTAAGTGGAATCATAAATGTAGGGCAGGCTATGGTTGCTTCGGCGGATTGTGCTACTGATTTTATTCCTGATTTTGTACTCCCCAATAATCAAAATTGGCAAGGAGGCAGTTTGGGATTCTTTAATGGTCAATCAAAAGATGGTGCCAGACTATATGATGATTTAGGAAATTTGGTGGATGCAGCCGTTATTAATAATCTAAACAATAATGATTGGTTTATGGATGGGGCAGCGATTAGAAAATCAACTATCTGTGAAGGATTCACGAGCAGCAGTGAGATGCTTTGTGAAACAATGAATAGTTGTAGTAATTTACTAGATAATTGGGAGGTTTCACTTGGTATTGATGAGGCTACTCCCCATGTACATACCGTATTAGAATCTGCTTGTCCAGAAGTCACAAACACTTTTATAATCAGTAAAGCATCTAACCAATTGGATGAGTCCTTTTGCAATCAAACCGTATATATTAAAGGAGTGCTTAATCCCATGATTATTAACGAAGGAGATTGTAATATCGCTAATAATCTCACGCCTACTTTTAGTATAGATATAGATTGTCCAGAAGGGATGCTCGTTAGTAAAGATATTAACTTATGCCAGCCTCTTGAAGAGGACGAAGTATTGATTCAAGTAGCTTTAAAAGGTGGGAGTGGCGTATATAATGCGACCTTATCTTTGAATACAAATGGTGTAATCAGTACGATTAATGGAAGTAATTTAACTAGTGACTGGCAACTAACCTATAAGGATATTGTCCAAGCGATAGGGACTACAAATTTTTCTGATGTAGAGGTGATGATTGAAGATATTGCAGATGCTTCTGGAGAATTATATATGGGGCAGTATAGCCAGAATGTTACTTATCTCACTGTCCAAGAAACTCCTATTGCGACTATTACGAATAGTACGGCAGTTACCAATTGTGTGGAGGAGGCTAATGGTAGCGTGACGTTTGAAATATCTCCTGAAAATAGTGGGCCTTGGGATTTAGAATATAGTATAGATGGCGGCCCTACAAAATCCATTTCTATCAATACTACGCCATTCATTCTAACTTCTGCTCAAGCAGGCATTTATGAGCTGCATAGCATCGTGAATAGTGCAGGTTGTAAAGGGCAAATAGGTCAGCCCAATAATCAGGAGGTTAAGCCACCTTCCGATCCATTAAAAGTATTATCGGTCGAAGAGTTATCTATTTGTGATGATGGCACAGAGACCGTTAATTTAAACACTGATATAGATATAGAGATCGCCAGCCACGAATCCATATTGTCAGGTACGGCTATGGAGATAGGGAATATAGAATGGTATTCGGAAGATCCTTATGGATTACCTCCATTATTACAATCAAAAATAGTAGTAACAGAAGGATCGGTCAATCCCATAGTAACGACAAATTATTATTTTATTTATACACGAGAAGATGCTTGTACCGCTTATGGGAAAGTTACAGTATTAGTTAATCAAGAAAATTGTGTTAAACCAGAACCAGAACCAGAAAATATTATAATTCCAACATTTTCACAATGGGGATTATTGATTTTTACCTTACTGATTCTTAATGTGTGTCTTTGGTTGATAGGAAGAATGGAATTGACTGTTAAACAACAAGGTGGGTGAAAAGTCAAAATTATATGAGTGTATAACAAAGTAGGGGCGTCCAATTAATTCATCTGATCACTTCTAGTGGAATGTCGTCAACTTAAGGAATTAGATGTCTAAATACACATAATTCAACGCGGATGACACAGATTTTATAGGTCGCCTGTATTAGATGTGTTCAGTAGGTCGAGAGCGTGACGTACCTATATGGTGACTGTCAACATCGTTCACGACCTACAAAAATCCATATAGCTACGAAGTAGCTCCGTATTGAAGTAGGACATAATTAGTAATAAAAAAAGTCAGCGCCTAGATACACGACCTACAAAGATCCAAAAAAATCCGCGTGGCTACGAAGTAGCTCCGTGTTGAATTATGTATTATAGGCAGACTAGTTTTCTTAAGTTGACGACATTCCACTTCCAGTGGTCGGATGAAACGTGCAACTTGATCGGACCACTGCAAGTGATCCGATCAATTTTAGGAAAATATTTCGCTGGCGCAAGGCTGTGCCTTGTGTCTACTATCATGAAAGGCTGTGCCTTGCTAATGTAAACCAACTACTAAATCTCCTCCACCGCAGTAATAGGCAACCAACCTTGTTCCCCATTAGACAATTTAACCTTATACCAATCACCAATTTTATCCAATAAATGAACTTTAAGTCCCTCATGGATACGGATGAGTTTAGTACTTTGAGCGTCAGGCCCATTTTTTAAATCAATAGCTGTTTCCAAAACAATAGCTTGCTGACTGTTCATTTCATAACTGCCCTGACTACGAGCAGCAAAGAAAAAGATAATGCTTAAAACTAATAGAAGTACCCCCCCTATAAAGCCTTTCTTTTTGCTATCTCTTTCTGTCCCTAATAACCAAAGAATCAAACCACCTACACTAGCGCATATACTTAATAAAGTCAAGATACTCCAAGTAAGAGAAGAAAAAGTACTATAAAAAGATTGCCACCATTTTTTTAAAAAGAAAGTACCAATCACATCCAAATCATCGACTAACTGCTCTTGAACAATCGCTAAATTATAAACCGCATCTGCATCACTAGGTGCTAATTTTAATACCCGTTCAAAATTTAAGACTGCCTTTCCTAATTGCTTATTTTTCCAATAGGCATTTCCTAAATTATAGTACACTTCTGTGGAGAATGCTCCACTAGAAAGAATGGCTTCGTATTGCTCGATTGCTTTGGTATATTGACCTTTTGTATAGGCAGTATTAGCTTGGTCAAATAGTTCTTGTGGCGTGTTTGCGAAGATTGTAGTCAGGCTTAAAAGAAATAAAAAGGTAAATATTCGCTTTAATTTCCAAGAGGTCATTTTCTATATTTTGTTAACATTATTGAATGGAAGAAGGAGACAACTTCATTTGGAATTGAAAAACATTGATTCTTAAACGTAATCCGTCTCTACTCCCCGCCCGCCTAACGGCAGTCGGGCGGGTCTACTCTCGGTTCTCTCTTCTATTTTAATTAATTCCAAAGAAGATAAGCAGCCACAAATGGCAACAAAAAAATAAAAGCATCAAAACGATCTAGCATACCCCCATGTCCAGGTAATATATTTCCAGAATCTTTGATATTTAAAGACCGTTTTAGCATAGATTCTACTAAGTCGCCAATAGACCCAAAAATAGAAACGATTCCTGCTAAAATCAACCAATCTTTTAATATTAAATCTTTGAAAATTAAACTTAAAAGGTAGGCCGCTAAAAAAGCGACTAGCACCCCACCTCCAGATCCTTCCCATGTTTTTTTAGGAGAAATTCTTGGAAATAATTTAGTCTTACCAATCTGAGAACCTACTAGGTAAGCACCCGTGTCATTGGCCCAAGTCAATAACAAGATACCAAAGATCACATTAGGTCGAAAAGTATCTTCTGAGAAAGCAATTAAAGGGATCAATGCCAATGGAAAACCTATGTAAAAAATACCTAGAGTCAAGTAGCCTATATTAGTAAACGGCTTTTCAGAACTAGTGTATAATTCATAAATAAAGGCTAGTAGTACAGTAGGAAAAAATAGTAAAGAACAATTATATAAAAATGAATTGTTTAAGTTATTATCCAGTTGCAAATAGGAAGTAGCTAGGATAGGTAATAGACCTAATAAAAGACCGATTAGTCTTCTTCTAATATTCGTTTTATCAAGCGTTAGATTAAAGTACTCCCATAAACACATTCCTGTTATTAGAATAAACAAACCAATATGGGTCATCGGGTGTAAATATACCCCTCCGACCATAACGATTACAAAAACAATGGCGGTCATTACCCTTTTCAAAAAACCTTGCATAAGACTGGTTCTATTGTTGTATTTATATAGAAGTTAAACAACTTCATAGTTGGGAAGAGCCATGACATACTATTTTTAAAGTAAAGCGTCGAAACAATTTTGGTATTGAAATAACGAAATTTTACTGTTTCTATGGGAAGAACGTTTACTAAACTTTGAACACACTACTGGACATTGTTTAGAACAGAGAGCAGAGAGTAGAGACGTATTTCGATTAGAAAACAACGAAATTTCGTCATTTTTTAAACGAAATCTGTCTCTACTCTCTGCTCTCTATTCTCTGCTCTTTAAAATGTCCAGTAGTGTGAACTTTGAAAATTTAGTAAACGTAATCCCTTGAAAATCAAAGTCAAAGTTCAATCTTTGATTCGTATTTCTAGCCATAGTATGTCTAATCATCCCCTTTTGCCGTGAAAATACGAAATTACCTTATCGGAAGGGTTATATTTGTATAATTTTAGAAAACTATACCTTGTTATGAAAATTAAAGTGGTCAACAAATCTGCTTTCGAATTGCCACAATACAAAACTATTGGTAGTGCAGGATTAGACTTATGTGCCAATATAGCGGATGCCATTACCTTAAAATCCTTAGAACGGACGATTGTCCCAACAGGGCTATATATAGAGTTGCCGATGGGTTTTGAGGCTCAAATTCGACCTAGAAGTGGATTATCTATCAAGAAAGGACTAACTTTAGTCAATACACCGGGCACAATTGATAGCGACTATCGAGGGGAAATTGGCGTGATTATGATTAACTTATCTCCCGATTCTCAGACTATCCAACCGGGAGAGCGCATTGCACAGATGGTAATTGCCAAATACGAACAGATTACTTGGGAACCAGTAGAAATTCTAGGAGAAACAGACCGTGGGGCAGGTGGATTCGGCAGTACAGGGGTTTAAGTATTTGTTAAATCACGTTAAATATGCAAACAGGCAGCCTATTTGTTTAGTTTAATAGTATGGAAGTTGTATAGGGGAGTTCCCTAAAAACAACTTCAATGAAATTCCACGTTCAAAAAGACATTCTGAGTATGAAATTTTTATTAAAAATCGGACTAATAGTACTATTATCAAGTAGTTATCAAACTTCTTGGGCGCAAGGTAGTAGATTTACACAGGATGAAATCAACCTCCAAAAGATGTTGATAGAGGCAAGTCGAGAAAAATTGTTAAGAAACTACGACAGTGCGGCTTCGCTTTATGAGCAAATTATTAAAGAAAATAGAAGTTATCCTTCCCCCCATTTTGAATTAGCAAGAGTTTATACAGAATTAGGTAAGACAGACTTGGCATTAAAGCATATTGAAACAGCTATTCGGTTAGATGGAACGAATGAATGGTACAAAACATTCTTAGCTGATTTATATGATAAAGAAGGCTACAATAGAAAAGCAGCAGCTATTTATCAAGAATTAGCACAAAGGAATAAAGACAACGATGCCTATTATTTTCAATGGGCTTATTTTTTAGTAAAAGCAGAGGAGGGAGAAGCGGCTATTGATGTCTTTAATCAGCTAGAAGCAAAAACAGGAGTTAACGAAGAAATTACAGTAAGAAAGCATAAGATTTGGCAGCAGCTTGGCAAGAAAAAGGAAGCAGCGCAAGAGTATGAACGATTAGTCAAGAAATATCCGCAAAATATAGATTATAGGCATACATTGGCTAGATACTATTTACAGATCGGAGAAAAGAAAAATGCTAAAAAACATTATGAAACGATTGTTGAACAAAGCCCTGAAGATGCCAACGCCAATCTAGCTTTAGCTTCATTTGATAATAAAGATCGAAAGGGAAATGATGTAGCCTATTTAGAAACGCTAGAAACATTATTCAATCAGTCGGATGTTTTAATTGATGTTAAAATCGCCAAGTTATATCCTTATATCGCTAAGATTACAAAGAGTGAATTGGTCTTACAAGAACGTGTGTTGGGACTGGGTATGTTGCTTGCAGAGGTACATCCAAATAGTGCAAAAGCCCACTCCATTTATGGAGACTTACTATATCAACTAGATCGAGAATCAGCGGCTTTGGAAGCATACCAAAAAACATTAGAAATAGATGATACCGTATTCTCTGTTTGGGAAAATATGATGCAAATTTATTATTCTTCAAAAGATTACGATGAATTGCTGAAGTTCTCTGAAAAGGCAATGGACTTTTTTCCGAACCAAGGCATTTCCTATTACTTTAATGGATTAGCGAGTATGGAGAAAGGGGCCTATCGAGATGCCATCGTTTCTTTGGAGTTGGTATTGATGATGGCAACACATGATCCTGGTTTATTAAAGAATGCCTATAACGCATTAGGCGAGACCTATAAGAAATTAGAAAAGTTTGATCTTTCTGAAGATGCTTTTAATCATGCTAAAGCTATCAAACCTAAAGGGTAAAAGTTAGATCGCTGCGCTGTCGGAAGTCAGACCGCTGCGCTGTCAAGTGTCAGATGTATGATGTTGACTGCGTTATGTGATGTGTCAACGTCATACATCTGACGTCTGACAGTTCCGTTAGCGAAGCTAACTAACTAGGACGATCTGACCTCTGACTTCTAAAAAAAAAACTGTCTCTTGAAACAACAAACCTCCATCTTCTGGATACTATCTCTATCCAGCCTATTCCTATTTTTTACTTCCTGTAAAACTTCTAAGATTGTTCAGTCAAACGAAGTAGTTCCTTCTTTAGAAACCCACGATGCGGATCATTTATTGGCGAAATTGGCGGAGCAAGAAATAGCGGTTGATTGGGTCAATGCTAAAGCAAAAATTACCTTCAAAGATGCTAGCCAAACCCAGAATGTTAAAGCAACGATTCGAATGCGAACGGATAGTTTGATTTGGATGAACATGAAAAAATTAAATGTAGAAGGGGCAAGAATTTTAATTGATAAGGATTCTGTATACATCATTGATCGACTAAAAAAAGAATACTACATCAAAGGCTTAGATTATTTAGAAGAAACCTATCATTTACCAGCTAATTTTGAAGCACTCCAAACAATGATACTGGGCAATCCCTACTTCTTTAAAAATCATCAATTCAATGTAAGGAATAGTGAAGAACAGTATCGATTGAGTAGCGAAAAAGGGACCAATACCTTGAGTGATTATTGGTTAAATGGAACGGATTATAGTCTAGAGCAAATGTCTTTTCTAGACCTTAGAAATAGCCGAAAATTAATAGTAGGCTATGAAGATTATCAACTACTTGGCCCTATTAAGTTTGCTCATCGTAGAAAATTCAACATGCAAAGCGAGCAGACAGGAGACGTAGAGGTAATTATTAATTTCACAACTGTAGAGGTGGATGTGCCTAAGAGTATGCCTTTTTCAATATCTAGTCGATACAAGAGGGTAGATTAAATATGAAGTATAAAGTAGTAGCTTTAATCCTTTTTTTTCTTGTTGCAGTTCTTCTAGAATTGCCTGCGCAAGAAGTACCCACCATTGATGCGCAAGAAAATAGCCTAAAAGAAATAGAACGAACTGCAACTCTTCTGTCAGCAACTAGAGAAAATAAAGCTGCCATTCTTGATGAATACTATGTCTTACAGGAACAAATAGACCAACGAGAAGAACTTACGAATTCTATCCAACAAGAAATTAATCGAGCAGCAAAAAACATGGAGCGTTCTGCATTAGCAGTAGACTCTCTAGAATTAGAAATAGATAAGTTAGAGATAGAATATGAGGCCATGATTCGGCAAGCGTATCGAGCAAAAATAAATAAAAACGAATTATTATTTTTATTCTCTGCAAGTAGTTTTGAGCAGGCCTTGAAACGTTGGAGGTACATGATGCAGTATGGAGCTTACCGAAAAAAACAGATACATCTTATAGTCGAGACACAAGCTGTTCTAAAAAAACAGATCAAGGATTTAGAAAAAGGAAAAGTACAACAAGAGCGATTATTACAATCTGAAGAAGCACAAAATTTAGCTATTCAAAAAGCGATTGGTACTAAAAGTAAGCTATTAAAAAAACTCAAGAAAGAGGAACGATTTATTGCTAATATATTAAAAGAACAAAAAAAGGCTCATGAAGCTTTGAGTGAAGCCTTGTCCACTGTAATACTAAAAGATATTGGTTCAGAAACGAATGATATAGATAGCAAAGAAACATTGGAAAAGCCCAATCCACCTAAGAGAACCTTATCCAATACAATCACCTATCAGTTTTCCAAAAATAAAGGGAAGATGCCTTGGCCTATCAAGAACGGAGTGATCACTCGATATTTCGGGAATCAAGCGCATCCAATTCATAAAAAAATAGTCATAAATAATAATGGAATTGATATTAAGGCAAGGTCTAATAGAACAGTCGTTTCTTTAGAAGAAGGAATTGTTACGGCAATACAGGTAGTTCCAGGTTATTTAAATACCTTGATTATACAACACGGAGCGTACTATTCTGTCTATTCGAATTTAGAAACAATCCGAGTGAAGAAAGGAGATATTGTATTTGCACAACAAGCAATAGGAGAGGTAGGTATTAATACCAGAAAAGAGTATCCAGAATTACATTTGGAAATATGGAAAGGGAAGATCCGTCTCAACCCAGTCAAGTGGTTGAAGCCATTATAAAATCTTCCTTTTCCATCTTTTAATAACTGACTCAAACAGTAGCAGTTAGCACTGATTTTAACTCCTCTAAGGCATCCGGATACGTAGACGTAATATGATCTAATAAAGTAGGTAATTCCTCTATTCCCTGTTCTGATTTTGCTATATCTTCTACTTTTTGGTTCGTATTTGTTAATTCAGGATTTCCTATAAAAGCCAAAGTAGATTTAAGTTTATGACTTACTTCTCGAAGTTGCGCCCAATTAGCAGCTTCATGTAATTCATTCATTTTACTGACTTCAGCAGGTACCTCTTCTAATAGCATTTCGATCATTACCTTTTTCATGTCATCGTCTCCATCTGACATCAGATCTAAATAGTCTAAATTAATATGTTGGTAATTCATATTTAGTGATTTATAATTTCTGTTATTTTATTTGTCGTTACTTATTACCTAGCGCATACTTTCCTATTTTTTGAAATAGTTGCTCTGGGTCGAACGGCTTTAAAACGTAGTCATCCATACCATATTCTTTAAATTTCTCATCCTTAGAAATATGAGCATGTGCAGTCATGGCTAAAATGGGCGTTTTGCTATGTCTATCACCCGTATTATTTCGAATATGATTAGTTGCTTCATATCCGTTCAGATGAGGCATTTGAATATCCATCAGAATGAGATCGAACGTTTCTTTTTCTAAAATAGCAAGTGCTTCTCGACCATCATTTGCAATAGTGATGGAAATATTTTTCCACTGCTTTTCTAAGGTTTTTCGGGCTACTAATTGATTCATTTTATTATCCTCTGCCAGTAATAGCTTAAAGACAGAAGAGGTATCGTACTCAATTATTTCTTCTCCTGCTATAGGGTCTAATTCATCACCTGTTTCAAAAATCAAGTCAAAAAAGAATTTAGATCCTTCATTCAAGATGCTAGTCGCTCCAATCTTACCCCCTTGTTGTTTGACTAAATTCTTAGCAATGGATAAACCTAAGCCAGTTCCTTCAAAAATTCTGTCTTTCGTCCGTATCCTTGTAAACGATTCAAAGATCGCATGTATTTTCTCTGGAGGAATCCCTATTCCAGTGTCTTCGACAATAAACTTAATTTGTACAGAATAAGAATTTTGACTCAAATTAACGACATATATTTTGATATGTCCAGCGTCAGTAAACTTGATAGCATTACCAACTAGATTGTATAAAATCTGATTGAGCCGTAACTTATCGCCTCTAATTATTTTAGGTATATGTTCATCCATGACAATCTCTAAAGCTAAGGACTTTTCCTTTGCTTTATATTTCATCACATTGATTAGATTTTTGAGTAATTCATGTATGTCAAAATTCTTATTTTCAAATTTGACTTTACCATTTTGAATTTCAGAAATTTCTAATATATCGTTGACTACACCGAGAAGAATCTCGGAAGATTGCTTGATAGAACTGATATAGTTATACTGTTCTTCATTTAAATCGGTTTTTATCACTAGGTTACTCATGCCTAAAATAGCGTTCATTGGTGTCCGCATCTCGTGGCTGATACTAGCAATAAATTTTTCCTTCATTTTAGCAGACTCCTGCGCTAAGTCCCTAGTTTTCTTTAATAGTTCTGCTTGTTTTTGTTCAGTAATATCTCTAACAATACCCGTATAACCCGTAAAATCAGTATTTTCGATCATACGGGCAGTGATTAAACATTGCCTCCTTTCTTCATTAGGTCTTTCAATTTCTATCTCAAAGTCATCTACATTTTTGCCAGCAACCAATCGAATCAAGAAGTCGTTTCTTCTCTTTTCAGAATACATTTTGGTATGTATATCTACAGCTGCTACTTCCTCATAAGGTATTGCTAACAATTCAGCGGTGGATGTATTATAATTAATTAAATTACCTTCTAAATCACAAATATAAATGGCTGCATTTGAGGTATCAAAAATATCTTGGTAGCGTTGTTTATTCTTTAGTACCGTTTGTTCTATTTCTAATTTTATGCTATTTCGCTCCTCTGCAAGAAGAATCGCTCTTTTTAATCTTTTAGGACTTATTTCTGATTTTAAAATAAAATCCTGTGCTCCTTTTCTAATAGCTTCTACACCTAGTTGTTGGCATTCGTCTTCAGCTAATGCAATGATACATTTTTTAGGAAATCGTGGTACTAGAAAATCTAGACCCTCTAATCCTGTACTATCTATATCTATTAAGAGCGTTTGTTGCGCACTGTTTTTCTCAATAGAAGAAACAGCTTCCTGTAAGTCAGGATAGTTGACCAGCTCAAATTGGATGTTTAGGTCCTGATTAAGTTTGGACGCTAAGTCTCGCAACTGTGGCGGTTTATGCCCCAATACAATTAATTGGTACATAGTTGGAATTAATATGGCTCCTTCTTTTAGCATCTGTTTTGTTATTTTAGACTTCTTTCTATGATATTTATACCACTATAAGTGCTAAAATGGATAGAGGCATGTCATTTCATGCAGAAAAATGATAAGAGGGGAAGTATTGTGGGGAGTTCACTAATTAATTAGGGAGCGTTATTAAAGTGGCAAATAATATGCCATCTTGGATTAATTAAGAGGCCGTTTTTGACTTAAAGATTCTGACTGAAATAGAGAAGAATAAGAACATACAGAATAGAGCGGAAAGTATAAAGATATTTTTTAAGCGGTCATATTTCAGATCATGGTAATTTTAAAAATCACCATGATCCAAACTACTGATTATCAGTATTATTTAAAATGAACTAGCGATTCGTATTTATAAGATTAGTTCATTTTTGCCTTATTTTTTGAGGGACGAGGAAGAAAGATAAAGTTAGCGCCTGCTTCACTCAGCACAAATAAACAGAGGTGCTCTGTCGGATCTTTAAAAATCTGTTGAAAATTTTCAATTTTATCCGCTTGTATCAATTGTTTAGCGGCAAATTCTTCTAACATAGAAACATTAATAGACCAAGAACCGCCCATCTTTTCCTTATTAATTAACTCCACACCGACTTCTAATTCTCCTTTGTGGATAATAAATATGGGATATTTTGATACTTCTTGATCTAAAATTGAGTCAGCTGCTTTAGATAAAAGTGGCTTAAACTGTCTAAGTTCTCGTTCTAATTTTTTAAAAAGTGTTTCGTCGCTCATTGGATTTCAATGTGATATACTTGAAAGTAAAAGGTTTTTAAGCTTTACATTTCACAAAATTACACTTTTAAATTAAAATCAAATTACAAAATCTATTTCTTTGTGTTAGTTACCTTTCTATATTTGCATAAACCGTAAATATTATCAATAATATCATAAAACAATGCAAAAAAAGTTAAACGTTGCCATATTAACAGGAGGAAATGTCGCAGAAAGAGGGGTTTCTTTGAAAAGTGCAAAAATGGTAGCTACTCATATAAATGAGTCCTTATATAATGCCTATACGATAGAGCTAAATGGGACTGATTTTTTCGATCAGTCTACAGGGGTTAAGTTAGATAAAAATGATTTTTCCTTACCAAGAGGATCAAACAAAGTTCTCTTTGATGTGATATTTCTAATGCTACATGGGCATCCAGCAGAAGATGGAATGATTCAAGGGTATTTCAACTTATTGGGAATTCCTTGTACAGGATGCGATCATTTTGTGAGTGCATTGACCTTTAATAAACAAGTGACCAAAGATTTTTTACGACCCTATGATATTCCTATGGCTGACTCTAGGCTACTAAAAAGAGGGCAAGCTATTGATGTGGATGATCTGGTTAGTATGGGGTATCCTTTATTTATAAAACCCAATAAAAATGGCAGCAGTTATGGTGTTTCTAAAGTAGAACGAATGGAAGATATTATTCCTTCTGCGCAAAAATCATTTCAATTTGATGATGAAGTAATAGTGGAGCAATTCATAGCTGGCAGAGAATTTTCTAATGGGGCATTTAGAAAAGGAGAAGAAATAATTGTGCTACCCATTACAGAAATAATTTCGGAAAATGAGTTTTTTGACTATGCGGCAAAATATGAAAATGAGAGTGAAGAAATAACACCAGCTGATCTAACGAATGCTCAAACGAAAGAATGCCAAGCCCTATCTAAGCGGTTATATGAATTACTAGATTGTAAAGGAATGGCGAGATTTGATTATATCCTACAAAATGATGCTTTCCATTTACTAGAATGTAACACGATTCCCGGCTGGACTGAACAAAGTTTCTTTCCCCAACAGTTGGCTTCCTATGGAATGAGTTATACGGAGTGCTTGGATGCTGTTTTGGCAGAAGCTCTGAGGAAATGGTAAATGGTAAATGGTAAATCACGTGATTCACCATTTACCATTTACCATTCACCATTTACCATTTACCATTCACCATTCACCATTCACCATTTACCATTTACCATTCACCATTCACTCAACGCCTGCTCCCAATCCGCAATCAAATCCTCAATATGTTCCAAACCAACAGAAATACGTAGTAAATTATCAGGAGTTGGACTATTAGGCCCTTCAATAGATTTTCGATGTTCTACTAAACTTTCTACGCCACCAAGGCTAGTGGCTGTTGTAAATAGATTTAATTTTCCTGTTAGCTGCATCGCCTTTTTTGCAGAACCTTTAACCTGTACAGAGAGCATCGCACCAAAGCCAGA
>CAKZUM010000117.1 GCA_937921525.1 uncultured Saprospiraceae bacterium | reverse complement strand
CATTTTGAAGAGCAGAGAACCGAGAGCAGAGAATAGAGACAGATTTCGTTTAAAATTGATGAAATTTCATTGTTTCTTTGAACGAAATACGTCTCTACTCTCTTCCCCGCCCGCCTGACGGCAGTCGGGCTGGTCTGCTCTCTGTTCTAAACAATGTCCAGAGGTCTAAGCTACTCTTAAAACAAAAAGACCCAAACTTTAATCAAGTTTGGGTCTCTTTTTAATATTTACAAAATATAGAAGAACTCTTCCCAAAGCTTGATTAGCCTAGGTAGCGTTTTTTGTTCTTATATGTTGTATTTGATAACATCGGCGCAAATATACACAGAAGTTGGGTATTTATTTTAATTTGGTGAAAATTTGATGAAAAGAAGTATACTTCACACGATGTAAAATGGTTTGATATACTCTTAGACATAACCCTCCATAAAAAGATGAAAGATAACTCTTATTTTGTACATGAATCTGCTATCATTGATAAAGGAGCAATAATAGGTGCAGGCACAAAAATCTGGCATTTTTCCCATATAATGGGGACCGTTATCTTAGGACGAAATTGTAATTTAGGACAAAATGTATTTGTTGGAGACCAAGTAGTGCTAGGTGATAATGTAAAAGTGCAGAATAATGTCTCTTTATACACGGGATTAATCTGCGAAGATGATGTTTTCATTGGCCCATCTGCCGTATTTACCAATGTTATTAATCCTAGAAGTGCGGTGAATAGGCGAAACCAGTATCAGACAACCAAAATTGGTAAAGGGGCTTCCATTGGGGCAAATGCAACGATCATCTGTGGCCATAATATTGGCAAATATGCCTTTATCGGAGCAGGGGCAGTAGTGACTAAATCTATTCCTGACTATGCCCTAGTGGTGGGAAATCCCGCCAAACAAATAGGTTGGATTAGTACTTATGGACATAGATTAAACTTCGATAACCACGGAAGAGCAACTTGTCCTGAAAGTAAGGGCATTTATCAGTTAAAAAAAGCAATTGTTAAAGAGGTTGCCAATCCCTAAAAATTCAGAATAAATTAGTAAATTTATTTCTGGACAATTACTAATATTTTAAATTACTTTAGTATTCTTGCAGTACATTTAAGTATATAAATAAATTATCTATTTGACTCTTGTAAAACAATTCTGTATTATAAGATAATATTTAATGAGTGGTAAAGACAAAACAATTAGCTATGACAAACATCAGTCAATTTTCTTCCAATAACCATAGTAATCACAACGACTATACAAAAGAACCAGAAAATCATTTGGATGTAAACGAGTCCAAATGGTTTGCTATCTATACAAATTACAAACGGGAAAAAACGGTCAAAAGAGATTTAGATGCTAAAGGAATCACTTGCTTTTTACCCATTCAAAAGGTTGTTAGAAATTATGCTAGTAAGCGAAAAACGGTAGAATTGCCATTGATTAGCTGCTACCTCTTTGTAAAAATTAAAAAATCGGAGTACGTTCCAGTTTTAGAAACAGAGAACGTTGTGAAGTTTGTTCGTTTTTCCAAAAATTTAATTGCTATACCAGAACAAGAAATCGACCTCTTGAAGCAGATTATAGGGGAAGGTATTCCACTTGTTGCTCAGAAGACTGGAATGAATAAAGGAGACCTAGTAAAAATTATCGGTGGTAATTTAACAGGATTACAAGGTACACTAATTGAAGAGCATGGAGAAAAGGAAATGATTATTGATTTGGAAAGAATGGGTTACTCCCTGAGGATGCAGATAGATGCTAAATTATTAATTAAAGTATAAGTGATTTGCTAATAAGTTTACTAAACCTTAAAGGTTTAGTAAACTTAAATCGATCAAAAATAATAAAAAGCCATGCTACTACAGCAAGGCTTTTTTTATTAAGAAGTTGTTTAAGAATGTATTCTGCAATCATTTGTAAGTGCTTGATTTCTAGGACGAAGCTCTTTTTTATTTTCGTAGCCTTAGCTACGGGAATCAAAAAAGCTGAAGTATCTAGGAATCAATGACTTGCAAATGGTGCATCAATTCATTTTTAAACAACTTCTGTAAATAGATTCTATCCTTGTTACTAAATTTAGTCAACCTAATCAAATTAAAAATAAATAATGGCTGTATTAATTAATGCTAGATCAAAAGTGATCGTTCAAGGATTTACAGGAAAAGAAGGCTCCTTCCATGCTGGTCAAATGATAGAATACGGAACCAAAGTAGTAGGTGGTGTTACGCCCGGTAAAGGGGGACAAGAACACTTAGGCAAACCTGTATTCAACACAGTTGCAGAAGCAGTCGCTACTGCAGGTGCTAATGTTTCTGTAATTTTTGTTCCTCCAAGATTTGCAGCAGATGCCATCATGGAAGCAGCAGATGCAGGAATCAAAGTAATCATTTGTATTACAGAAGGGATTCCTGTGCAAGATATGGTTAAAGTAAAAGCATACATCGAAGATAAAGATTGTCGGTTGATAGGTCCAAATTGCCCAGGTGTCATTACGCCAGGTGGTGCAAAATGCGGTATCATGCCGGGATTCATTCATAACCCAGGTAGAATTGGTATAGTTTCTCGTTCTGGTACATTAACTTATGAAGCAGTAGACCAAGTAACGAAAGCTGGTTTAGGTCAGTCTACTTGTATCGGTATTGGTGGTGATCCAATCATTGGTACAACGACAAAAGAAGCGGTTGAGTTATTAATGAAAGATAAGAATACGGATGGTATCGTGATGATCGGAGAGATCGGTGGTACAATGGAAGCAGAAGCTGCTGAGTATATCAAGAAATATGGTACGAAGCCAGTTGTTGGTTTCATCGCTGGTCAGACTGCCCCAAAGGGCCGTACAATGGGCCATGCAGGGGCGATTATCGGTGGTGCAGAAGATACGGCCGAAGCGAAGATGAAGATTATGAAGAAGTGTGGTATCAGCGTAGTGAAGTCTCCAGCGGATATTGGTAAAACGATGGTGAAGGCTTTGAAGAAGGCTGGGAAGCTTTAAAATGGTGAATGGTAAATGGTGAATGGTAAATTACTGGATGTTGACCTCGCTGCGTCAATGTCTCAATATTTACCATTTACCATTTTTAATTCACCGTTTTTAAAGGATAGAAAAAATAATAATCGCCGCAATAATCACCACAAAAACAGCTAAATAAACGACCAATTGAGAATTTCCACGATACAGATTAAACATCAGTTCCATCATATCTCGCCACTCTAATCTCGATACGACCGCTTCTCTACCCAATACAAAATATTTCCGCATACCTCTCCGCTGTTGCTCACCATGCTTTTTCAAAATCAAAAAATCTTGATTTAAAAAAGCCAAATCAAAAAATTCTCCTCGTTTTCCTGTTTCTAATAATAGGGTATTGGAATTGGGCAAAGTATTCCATCTGGCGGAGTCAATATCCCCCTCTCTTACAATCATATACTCCCCTTTTTCTCGGAAAATATGCAAGATGGTATCTGTAAAATGCTCATCGTCCCGCATCTCTAACCAACGAGTATCTAGAAAGAATTCCTCTTCATATAAATCTTCACTCCAAGATCTGATTAGTGGTAGTATTTCATCCAAATAATCATCCATACTCCTGCCGTCCGGCATTTCTAGCTCAAAGCTTCTGGAAAGTTTGTCTATTAGTCCTTCGTCGTCCACTGTGTTGTGTTTTTATGTTTTCTCTTTAAATTTCAAAAACTTACTTTTGTAACTTCAGTAAAATAAGTAAGATAGTAAGAAGTTGTTTAAAAAATGTAGACAAGTTCATCTACGTAGTTGATACTAATTTTACCACAAATTTGTAAATTAAATAGTTTTGTAAAGTTAGCCCAAGCAAAGCTAGGGTTGTATTTTACCACATAGGTACATAGGTCACATAGTGTGACATATGCTATGTG
>CAKZUM010000116.1 GCA_937921525.1 uncultured Saprospiraceae bacterium | reverse complement strand
TTGTTTGCTGCTTTTTATGTGTTGATGCATTGGGTGGTGGCTTGGGTATTGTATAAGCGGGAGGTGTTTATTAAGGTGTGAGGTGCTATCTCATTGTTGGAATCAGAATTTGCAGGATTTGAGAATTTACAGAATTTTGAGTGTTACTTACTCTTTGTATATAGGTGATCTTATTTTTCTGCACATAGAGCTGCAATATTTAAAAGCTGTCTATACCTAGCATTCTGCAAATTCTCAAATCCTGATTCAGACCGCTGCCTACACCTAGCATTCTGCAAATTCTATAATTCCGAAAATTCTGATTCAGACCGCTACCTACACCTAGCATTCTGCAAATTCTCAAATCCCGCAAATTCTGATTCAGGAATTAGAGTGGCAGTCCCCAACTCACCACCCAATAAACAAACACCCCAACATAATTCCCCATAGCAATCCCTAATAAACCAAGTGCAATCCCAGGAAAAACCAATCGACGATTACCAATAGTACTAGCAATTTGACCAATAAATACAGGGCCATATATGGCAGCCGTCTGAGTGACGATAGCTGTATCTCGATCTATTTTGAAGAAATAGCAAAATAGCCAATGTAATAACACCGTAAAACCCCATGCAAAAGCTAAAAAGACAATCACATGCTTCCCATCCGTTAGTATATTATCAAAATTAGCCAGCATACCCACCGCTACACAAAACATGAGCAATAGATAATCCCCAATTTCAAAAGTACCCTTTAATTGCTGGACCCATTTAAATTTAGTTGCTAATAAACTTAGTGTTGTGATAGCCAGAATGATAAAAGTAGCCGCTAATTTTTGAAAGAATAAAAAGCTCATTCCCACAGAGAACCCAATAATAGCTAACGTCAACAGAAGTCCTTTTACAAAATCAGTTAAATTAATAATATTTTTACTACTACTGTTTTGTGATTTACTCATTTGTAAATTTCCTTTTATGTAGTTGTTTAAAAATAATCCTAGAACTGAATGAGCAATTGATGTGAGAAATACTAAGAATATACCCCCCACAAATACGTCTGCGGTATTCATTAAAACAATGGTCTGTTTGTCTGCTTCCAATGCCATGCCGACAGCTTGCATATTAGGGATGCCACCAGAGAATATAGCAGCGATCATTCCTGCTAATATAGGTGCATTGTCATAAGTTCCATACAGTAGAAATGCAGTAGAGACCGTTCCTATTAAGCCGCTAAAAACACAGAGTAAAAAGGCCAATAAAGCGGTCTTGAATTCTTTAAAAATCTCCCTTGATAAATTGGTGGAGTAAAGCAGAAAGGGTAGTGCCAATAGGATCGTTCCTTGAGTGGCATAATCTGCAATGGCATGGTTAATCAGCAACCCTTGCCAATTAGCTAACAAAATACCCATTAGATAACAAAGTACTACAGGACTGAGCCAAGTAACTGTTTTCTGAGAAATGATTTTGGCTAGGTAAGGAAATAGTGCGATTATCAATAACTGAACATAGATCATGGGATGAAGGTAAGAAGATTTTGACAAGTTTATCCAAACCTAAAAAGTGGTTGACATTCTTTTACCACGGATTCACGGATTATAAGCGTCCTACTCAGCCTAATCCGTGAATCCGTGGTAAAAAAAGCACGATAAGTATAAACGGCTTTGATAAACTTATCAAGATTTTTAAAAATAAAAACCCTCATCCTATTTTAAAGGAATAACAATAGGTATAGCAGAAACCCATAACTGTCCATTTCGATAAAGTTCTGTACTTGGACGGCTATAGCTTGGGTTTCTACCATCTAAATAAGTTGCTTTTCCATTGAGATCAATTTGAACATTGGAAGGGCAGCCTAAAGTTGCTATATCTAAGGGTACTACTTGGTTTTCTACAACGGTAATATTGGCAGAACTATTACGCATATTCTTTTTACCATACTTTAGTTTGTTAATGTCAACGGCATGCCACGCCACCATATTCTTAGGTCGACCATCGGCGTCTCCATATATTTGGACAAAGATTCCCTTATCCTTGGCAGTGCCATAAGTACCTAAAAAATACTGATCTCCTAGTAATTGATTCAACTTTAGTAAAGCGTACCAAGTCTCTTTTTTTTCTTTGGGCCGAATAAACATTGTCTTCAGTTCTGATACATTAGAAGGGACATTAGTGTCCACTAAACCATTAGAGTAATAAGCACCATTCGTCCAGTCATCCATTAAATTATAGATGACTGCTTGGTTCGCCCCCCAGCTATGCAAGAGCAAAATAGAGCGAATAATATAGGCAGCTTGTGCTGTTCTACCAATCCCGATTTTGACCGCTTTTCCACATTCCCCTTTGCTATAATTGTAATTACATCCGGGCATACTCAAAGCTACTGTATTAGCAAAATTTGCTTCTTGACAACCGCCCCATTGATTCGCTTTATAGCATTCAAAGATGTGACCGGGCTCATCATCGGAGTTCCAGCCAAACTCGGTGGCGTTGACTTTTTGCTGCCCAATAGGCATATGCTGATTAACCCAAGTGGATATATTTTTATAAATATGAAATCCACCATTCGTTGCCTCTGGATGTTGTTGGATGGTATGTACATCTAGTTTTCTATAATCCGAAAAGTTGTAATTATGTACGCCGATACCTTCCGTAATATAGGAACGGACTTTGGCTTGTTTTGGACTACCTATCATTATACCCACCGCATCCCCTAAATGACCGCTACCGAAAGTTGAACCTTTTAATTCATGGGCTTGATAGGCTGCACCTGCTATTCCTATACGTGGTTTGGTATTGCCATAATACTCATCAAATGCTTGCAATATGCCTGCAATGTAAGCTTGGTAGGCAGCTATACCGGGGTCGCCCCAAGGCTCATTTCCTAACTCTAAAATATCGACTAAAGGAGATGTGTTAGGGAAGGAGTTATCGGTACTTTTAGGATCATACACTTTTAAAAAAGCACAGGCCCAATCCATACCTGTCTCTTGAATTTCTTGTAGAGAATTTCCTAACTCTTCCTGTCGCCACCATTTATCAGGAAAGCTTCTTACAGATATTTCGATAGCTACAGACACTTTGAAACCAGCCTTTTTAATCTTTTTAATTCTTATATAATTGTCCCACAAATAACCTGGTGGGGAATCCGCTACCAATTCTGCATTTGTTTTTTCTCCTAGTCTAATGTCTTTGGGGGCGATGCCGTCATAGTCCTTATCTTGTTGATAAAAGAAACGTATGATACTACATAATTCCTTCACCTCTTCCAAAGGAAAATTATTAGCCTTGGTGAAATGTTCTATTTCATATCCAGCATTGATGCCTATGATTTCTTTTAAAGGCAAATTGGTCCTTGCTAAGTTTGATGTATTAGCTAAGGGAAGGCATTCTTGAGCAGTAAGTGGGAGGGATAAGAATAAAAGGAATAGAAATAAATTGATTTTCATGCTATCGTATATAAAGCGGATTGTCAATCCACTCAAATTATTCATTGAAAAAACGGATTAACAATCCGCGTTATATCTATACGATAGGAAAAGTGGAGGATAGGAACTACAAGTTATGTTATAAATCAGTTAATCGCTTGAATTTTATTACCTATTTCCTTAATAAATACGTACTTTTGCGCTTTTTTAAGCTATAGTAGATATAGTAGTCTACTTTCTAACAAAATTAGGCATGATAACAGTAAGCGATTTAGGATTGCAATTTGGCAAAAGAGTCTTATTCGATGAAGTAAACGTGAAGTTTACTAACGGAAATTGCTATGGAGTGATTGGAGCCAATGGAGCAGGTAAATCTACCTTTATGAAGATTTTATCTGGAGAGATTGACCCTAATATGGGCGCCGTAAGTATTGAGCCTGGTAAGCGGATGGCGATACTAAAGCAAAATCACTTTGAATATGAGGAAGAGGTGGTGCTTAATGCGGTTATGATGGGGCATAAGGAGATGTATGACATTATGCTAGAAAAGGATGCTATTTATATGAATCCAGATGCTACAGAAGCGGATGGTTTGAGGGCAGCCGATCTGGAAACTACCTATGGCGAAATGGGCGGCTGGAATGCCGAAACGGATGCAGCAGTGATCTTGAGTAATATGGGTATTAAAGAGGATTTGCATTACAAAAACATGAAAGACTTAAGTGGGTCTGAAAAGGTAAAGGTGTTATTAGCGCAGGCTTTATTTGGTAATCCAGACATCTTATTATTAGATGAGCCTACGAACGATTTGGATGCCGTGACAGCCACTTGGTTAGCAGATTTCTTAGCGGATTTTCCAAATATGGTGATTGTAATATCACATGATCGTTATTTTTTGGATATGGTTTGTACGCATATCGTAGATATTGATTTCAAAAAGGTAAAAGTCTACACAGGTAATTATACTTTCTGGTATGAGTCCAGCCAGCTGATGCTACAGCAAATGGCAAACAAAAACAAAAAGGTGGAGCAGAAGCGAAAGGAAATGTTAGAGTTTATCCAACGTTTTAGCGCGAATGCCTCTAAGTCGAAGCAAGCGACTTCACGTAAGAAAGCATTAGATAAATTGAATTTAGAAGATATACAACCTTCTAGTAGAAAATACCCTTATATCAATTTCAAACCAGAGAGAGAACCTGGTGATCAGATGCTAAAGTTAACGAAGTTAAGCTATGTAGCAGAGAATGGTCAGACGATGTTCCGTAACATAGATTTGACACTAAATAGAGGCGAAAAAATTGCCCTATTAGGAAATGATTCTTCTGCATTGACAGCTTTTTACGATGTCTTATCTGGCAAATTGAAACCAACCTCTGGGACTATTGAGTGGGGGCAAACAATTACCGTTGCCTACTTGCCGAACGAAAATGAAGAGTATTTTTCTAAAGAAAATGATTTAGAATTAATAGATTGGTTAAGGCAGTATTCTGAAAATAAAGACGAGCAATTTATTCGAGGCTTCTTAGGTAGAATGTTCTTCTCTGGAGAAGAAATTTATAAAAAATCAAGTGTCTTATCAGGTGGAGAGAAGGTCCGATGTATGCTATCAAAAATCATGTTAGCCCACCCGAATTTCCTTTTAATGGATGAACCAACGAATCACTTAGATTTGGAATCCATTACGGCTTTGAATAATGGGATGAAAGAGTTTCCCGGAAATATGATCTTCACCACACACGATCATCAAATCCTACAAACAGTTGCCAATCGGATAATAGAAATTACACCGAATGGCATGATTGATTCTTTAAAAACTTTTGATGATTATTTAAAGTCAGAGGATATTAAGAAGTTGAAAGAGGAGTTAGGGGCGGTGGCAGTATAGATCTTAAGTTTTGGAAATACCAAAGTTCATTTTTTTATCAAATTAACGACAAGTTTATTTAAACCACAAAAGTAGTTGACAATTTTACCACATAGGTACATAGGTCACATAGTATACATCCTACTATGTGACCTATGTACCTATGTGGTAAAATACAACCCTAGCTATGTGGTAAAATACAACCCTAGCTTTGTCAGCTTAGTTTTATCAAGCTACTCCATTCCTAAATTTGTGG
>CAKZUM010000115.1 GCA_937921525.1 uncultured Saprospiraceae bacterium | reverse complement strand
TTATTTATTAGGGGAACCTAGTAGTTGACAATTTTACCACATAGGTACATAGGTCACATAGTCATAGTGTATAGTCTATGTGACCTATGTACCTATGTGGTAAAAAACAACTCTAGCTGCATGGCTGCGAAGCAGCTCCATGTTGAATCATGTCACGTACGAAAGTTGAACTATGTCTTACTAGAAAGTGCTACTTCACCTTAACTCTAATTCCCTCCGAGTGACTACTAAATTCTGGCGCGTACATACACTGCATACTAGTGATTCCATTAGAGAACTCTCCTTTATGCACCACCCGTAAAGGATATTCAAAAACAAAAGTCCCTTTCGGTAAATGATCTATAAAGAAGTTAGTCGCCACATCGCCTGTACTTTCGTAATAGCCTAAGCCACCTTGCCATTTATAGTCACTTAATACATTGATTGGCTCGAAACCAGCAGCACGGGTATCTTTCAAGTGGACGTATTCCATAGCTCGATCAACCCTTATTTCAATACGTACTTTGATCTTATCTCCGGGAGAGATAGGGCTGGTCTCAGAGATCGCTGTTAATTTTGGACCAGTATCAGAATTCACTTCTTTGAACAACTGTTTTTTGATGGTCAAAGGCGTTTCCTCAAAGGTCTTAATTTTATCTAAATCTTCAAAATATTGCCAGTAGACCGCTCCCCAAACAGGTTGGTCATTTGGATTGGTGACTTTGATATTCGCCATATCTGTTGTAATATCCTCGCCTGTCCAAGATGTTTTAAAATAACCTGTACCTGCTTCTGGGCTAGCTTGTGCGGTAGCTATTTGGGCTTGGTATTGATTGGTATTACCAAGTTCTACGGCTACTTGTTTGGTATCTACTAACCAATTATCACCAGCCATTAACAAGGCATATACTATGGAACTTGTCGCCTTCGGCGTCTTCCAATGATTGGTTTGCTTATTCTTTAATAACCAGATTTTTAACTCATTTACTGTTTCTTGATCTTTGGCTACTTCTTGGAATAATTCGATCATAATAGCATGGGTTTCCATTGGCAATTGATGCCAATAGTAGCCACTTGGTTGTTTCCAATACATCCCCAATTCCTCACTTTTCAAAGCACGTTCCTTTAAGGAGTTGGTAATATCAGCAGTAATAGTGGACGGCTTTATTCTGCTTAATGCCAAGCCAATCATCCCTTCTTGGTATATGCCTTTATTCAACCAATATTGCTCTGCTTGTCCCACATAATAGTCATGCGCTTTTTGAGCATCCGCACTTAGGGGTGCATCTTGAAAAAACGATCTTGCGTATAAATAGTGAACCATTAAATTACTCAAATGATCCTCTTTCATTTTTACGCCTTTGCGCTTTTTCAATTCCTCATAGGCTTCTATTGCACGGGCATCTATGTATTGTAGCGCATTCGCTAATACCTGATCTAGATCACTTTCTGGACTTGTATCAAAAGCATTCAATTTTTTCAAATGCCCCATTCCTTCTACTAAGTGTTGGGTGATATACCAACTATCTCTACCGCCAGGAAACCAAGAAAATCCACCATTCGATAATTGGCGTTCTTTGATCTTATTTAAAGCAGCTACTTGTTCGGTTCCCATTCGGGTAAGATCAAATAACAGACCAATATTTCTTTTTTGTTCGGCTTCACTTTGCGCTGCTAATACCCATGGCGTTTCAGTTAGCAAAGCAGATTTTAATTCTTCATTTTTTGAAAGATTACTCTTGAGCGCATCAGAGTCTTTACCTTTCCATTCTTCAAATATTGTTTTGATGGCTGGATGCGCATTTGCAACTGAACTAGCTAAAGTATTCGCATAAAAGCGACTAAATATTTGTTCGGTACAATCATACGGATACTCCATTAAGTACGGCAATGCTTGTACCGCATACCATGCTGGGTTGGAGGTAAATTCTAAGCTATAAGAATGCGCTTGTAAGGAACTAGAATTCTTAGCTGCTGCTAAACTTTCTAAGGTAAATTCCTTCGTTTCATTAGCTCTCAATGCTAATGGCTTAGACTCTGTTACTAACTGTCGATTGGTCAATACAGGAATCGCACTTTCTTCTCCATCCGAATAATTTCCTGCTTGACAAGTAACTCTATGTGTGATGGCGTTGACTTTTCCTTTTGGTACTTCTATAGTCCAACTTAATGGAGCAGATTGTCCTGCTGGAACGGTAAAAGATAGGGTACTTTTATCTACGCCTAGTAGCCCCGTAACAGGCTGCATTGTTACGGCATCTAATAACTCAATTTGCGCCGAACCAATCAAAGTTTTATCCGATAAATTACTCACCTTTGCGGTATAAGCAATGACATCTCCTTCTCTAAAAAATCTAGGCGGCGTTGGCGTAATCATCAACTCTTTTTGCGTTACTACTTCTTTTTGTGTAGTCGCAAATTTTAAATCTTTCGTATGTGCTAAGCCTAAAAACTTCCATCGAGTCAGGGCCTCATTCATCGTAAATTTGATGATGATATTCCCTTCAGCGTCTGTTTTTAAATTTGGTAAAAAGAAGACCGTTTCTTTTAAATTTGTTCTGATATTTTTCTTCTGGTTGTTTGAATTAGTTGCTTCATTCTCTGCAACTATTGTGACTGCATCCGCATTTTCAAAAGTATTATTTCCTCCTCCAGATTCTTCTCTT
>CAKZUM010000114.1 GCA_937921525.1 uncultured Saprospiraceae bacterium | reverse complement strand
AACAACGAAATTTTATCAATTTTAAACGAATTTCATCTCTGTTCTCGCTTCTCTGTTCTCGCTTCTCCCTTACAGCCTCATTTTATTCAGTCGATTTAAATCTCTTTTATTTTCTCGCTCTTTTATAGCGTGTCGTTTATCGTGTGATTTTTTACCTTTCGTTAAAGCAATTTCTAATTTGACAAATCCTCTGTCTGTAAAATATAATCTGAAAGGAATAATCGACGCGCCCTTCTCTTTTACTTTTCGCTGTAATTTTCTAAGCTCTAATCTTTTTAATAATAATTTTCGATCTCTTCGATCTTCGTGATTATTATAAGTGCCGTGTTTGTAGGGAGAAATATGTAGACTTCTTACATACAATTCATCTTTTATAAATAGGCAGTAGCAATCCTTTAAATTCACACTTCCCCCTGTACGAATAGATTTTATTTCCGTACCCACTAGCATAATACCTGCTTCAAAAGTCGATACAAAAAAATATTCGAATTGCGCTTTTTTATTGACTACCTCTCTTGTTGCTACTTTTCTAACTTTTGCCATTTTCTATTGATTAGTTTTTTAAGAAGTCAGACCAACCCGACTGCCGTTCGGGCGGGCGGGTGTCAGATCGTTCTAGTTAGCTTACGCTAACGGAACTGTCAGAAGTCAGACTTGAGATGTTGACTACAGGATGTTTTCGATTGTTTTAGAGAATCTAGAATCAGTTAGATATTACACTTGCGGCGTTGTCAACATCATGAATCTGACCGCCGTATGCAATCTGACAGCGCAGCGGTCTGACCTCTGACTTCTGACCTCTATTTCAAAGCATCATAGACCACATCTTGTACTTTCGGTCTAAAATCACCCGAATATAGCTTCTTATTATTCATTTTCGGATAAGTTCTATTAGAAAGAAAAATATAGATGATGTTTTGATCTGGATCGGCCCATGCACAAGTACCTGTAAAGCCTAGATGCCCAAAGGTGTTCCAAGATGCTTTTTTGGAAAAATTAGGATCTTTTTGTGGGTTGGTCTCAAAGAGATCAAAGCCAATACCTCGTCGAGTAGAGGAAGGATGTCTCTGTGTAAAAGTCTTAACTGTTTCTGGTGAAAAATATTGTTTACCACCATAATATCCTTCATTCAAAAATAACTGCATAATGACCGCTAAATCTTGTGCATTAGAGAACAAACCCGCATGTCCACTTACTCCTCTCAGCATAGCAGCACCCATATCATGAACATAGCCATGTACTTTTTGTTGTCGCCAATATTTATCATCCTCTGAGGGAGTGATACGACTCTTAGGAAATTTATTTAAGGGATTATAAGTCATGGAAGTTAAACCTAAGGGCTTATAAAATTGTGTTTGTACGTATTCGTCAATCGGTACGCCTGATAGTCGATGCACTAATTTTGCGATTAAATAAAAGCCTAAATCACTGTAAATATACTGCCCAGGGGTATTCATAGGTGCATCATAGATTTGCTTCCAGATTTCTTCTTCAAAGTCAGAGCGGAGATACAATTTATCTGCCACTTGATTCTCAAAACCTGAACCCGGAGTAGAGCGATAAAATTCCGATAAAGGGCGTTTTCTTTTATCAATTGTTTCTTTATAAAATGGTATCCATGATTTTAAACCTGCCACATGTGCCATCACATCTTTTATTAAGATGTTAGATTTATTGGTGTTTTTTAATTCTGGCAAATAATCGCTAAAAGGACTTTCAATATCTATCTTCCCTTCATCATATAGCTTCATCATAGAAATGGTGCCAGCCGCTATTTTTGTGATAGAGGCTAAATCATAAATATCTGATGCTTTTACTTTTCTACTCTTGCTATAAGTATGGTGGCCGTATGCTTTGTTGAAAACGATCTTTCCATCTTTTGCTACTAAGACGACTCCACCGGGAGATGCTAAGGTATCAACGACCCGTTCCATTAAGCGATCAATTCCTTCATTTAAAATGGTCGAATTGAAGCCTACACTTTCAGGGATGTCATAAGCCATCCTGTTAAGTGGTGCTGTAATGACACCTTTATTATAAGAAGCTTTTGCAGAAGCTGTTACTGGTAATCTGCCATTAATACCAAATACCCCCATCAATGCTTGTGCCGCTATTTCTTCAGTCATTTCATCTTCATCATAGGCGGTCAATACCCAGTCCATATCGTCAAAGTATTTCAAAGAATAGGGACTACCGAAAACCGTTAGCACCACTTTAGTCTTGCTAGATAAAGCTTTTAGAAAAGATCTTGTACTCGATGTAACACCAAACTTTTTGCTAGCATAACTACTCATGTCATGTAAGCCAACCAATACAACATCATGCTTAGATAACTGTGTGAGTAATCCTTGAAAATTACTTTCTGTAATATTTTTAGGTGTTTGGAAATGCCTCATCGCTCCGTATTGATCCAAGGTGTTTTGGAAAACAGTCCCGTATTTTGCGCCGATGCTCAGCGTGGCAATTCTCGTTTGATCTAGATTTTTTAAAGGAATTAATTTGTCCTTATTACTTACTAAAGTTAAGGCATTTTGAATGAGTTCTTTTTTTAATTTTTTTGACTTCGGACTATTTAGATCACTCCGAATGTTATTAAGTTCGATGGAGGAACTATTGTGTAAATTATAGTTGTACTTGGCTAGTAATATCTTTTTAACACGTTCATTTAAATCATCAACATCTAGTTTTCCTTCTGCGATATATTGCTTGATCGCTTTTACAGAAGCACTAATATTATCGGGTAATAATAAAATATCATTTCCTGCCAACAAAGCTTCTGCCTCTACTACTCCCGGTTTAAAATGTTTGGTAACGCCTTTCATTTCCAAGCCATCCGTGAAAATTAAACCTTGAAAATTCATTTTATTTTTCAATAAATCAGTCACTACTTTTTTGGAAAGAGAGGTCGGTCTATTCAGTGTGCTATCAAGGTTTGGTACATTCAAATGCGCCACCATAAAACTACCTATTCCTTGACTAGCTAATACTTGAAAAGGATATAATTCAATACTATCTAAGCGATTTAAACCATGCGGAATAACGGGTAGGTCGTGATGAGAATCCACATCTGTATCACCATGTCCGGGGAAGTGTTTAGCACATGCCATGACGCCATGGTCTTGCATACCTCGCATATACATGTAACTTTTGATCGATACATTATGGCGATCTTCTCCAAAGGAACGAGTATTGATAACAGGGTTTTCGGGATTATTATTAATATCAGCAACAGGGGCAAAATTCACATGTACACCCAATCTTTTACAATGTTCTGCCACCTCTTGCCCCATTTTATAAATCAAGCGATTGTCTTGTATTGCTCCCAGCATTAATTGCTTTGGAAAGCTCATCGTTGATTTCTTCATCCGCATCCCCAATCCCCATTCTGCATCCATGGAGATCATTAGAGGGACTTTTGATAGGGCTTGATACTTATTGGTTAATTCTGCTTGTTTCTCTGGTGTGCCTTGGAAGAAACATAGTCCTCCGACATGATACTTTTTGATTTGATCTTCTACACTTTTAATATGCTCTGGGCCTTTATCCGAATGTGCTCGAATAGCAAATAATTGTCCCAAACGTTCGTCGGGTGTCATGCTATTAAAAGTTGATTCTACCCATGCTTCTGCGGCGGGATTGGTGTTTTTAGGAATGGGGTCGGTAGCACTTAGTAGTAATAATAGGGGTAGGAGAAATAAAAGTCCTCTCTTCATGGTATAATCTGGTTTTGGAAAAATTCATCTTGGGAAAATACAAGGTAACAACTTATTCAAAGTTTGAAGTACTTGATTCTTTTACCACGGATTCACGGATTACAAGTGTTTTATGAAGCCTAATCCGTGGTAAAAAACGTGCTCTACAAAGAATCATCCCTTATTCGCCAACTGCCCGCAAGCGGCATCAATATCCTTCCCTCGGCTACGGCGCACGGTCACCATGATGCCTTCATCAATTAAATATTTGGCAAAGTCATCAATTCTGTGAGCGGCAGACTTTTCAAAGGAAGAGCCATCAATTGGGTTGTACTCAATGATATTTATTTGGACGGGAAAATCTTGACACAGTTTCGTTAAATTAGCAGCGTCAATCAAACTATCGTTAAAATTTTGAAAGGTGATGTATTCATAGCTGATTCTATTTTTAGTATTTCTACTGAAATAAATTAATGCCTCCATTAAGACTTCCAAATTATTTTGTTCATTAATGGGCATAATCTCATTTCGTTTTGCATCGTCTGCTGCATGTAGCGATACTGCCAAATTGAATCGCACTTTATCATCTGCCAATTTCTTTATCATCTTTGCAATTCCTGCCGTACTAACAGTGATTCGTTTGGGTGACATCCCCAAACCTTCAGGGGAGGTAATATGCTCAATACTTCCTAACACACTCTTATACGCCAACAAAGGCTCTCCCATACCCATATAAACGATATTGGTTAGGGGTAAGCCAAAGGTCTCCATTGCCTGCTTATTAACTAGGACGACTTGGTCATAAATTTCTGCTGGATCTAGGTTACGTACCCGCTTCATTTTGCCCGTAGCACAAAATTTACAAGTTAAGCTGCAACCTACTTGTGAAGATACACAAACGGTAAATCGCTTGTCTTTTGGCACGGGAATTAAAACGGATTCTATTAGATGTCCATCGTGTAGTCTAAAGCGGGTCTTTATTGTTCCATCCGCACTTCTTTGCACTTGGTCCTCCACAATACCATTAATGACGAAGGTATCTTCCAATTTACTCCGCAAATCTTTGGAAAGATTAGTCATTTCCGAAAAGGAATGCGCTCCCTTTTGCCATAGCCATTCAAAGACTTGCTTTGCTCTAAATTTCTTCTCTCCATTTGTTAAGAACCAATCTAGTAAGTCGGCCTTATCTAATGTGCGAATATCCTTTTTTGTCGTTTCTTTTACCATCCTTACAAAGATACTGGAAATCTAAGCGTAGGCAAAGATGTCGAGATGCAAAATTGTCTAGCATATTTGTTATTGTAACGGATCGTCGAAGTTTGTAACTTCGATGCAGTATGATGATCGTATAGCATCGAGGTTATAAACCTCGACGATCCAGTGATTTGTAGAGCTTTTTATAAAAAATATAAAATGATTAATACTTAAAATTGGCGTAAGCCAATGCTATACATAGCCCCAAATTTGATTAATTTTGTATACTCCTGAGTTTTTAAACAAGAATCGTCCGATAAAATACTATCTCCAAATCCATCAATAATGCTAAAAAAACTATTTATTCTTCCAGTTCGACTCTACCAAATGATGATTTCTCCTCTACTGGGCTCGAATTGTCGATATACGCCGACCTGTTCGCATTATATGATTGGTTCAATTGAGGAATGGGGCGTATTTAGGGGCGTATGGATGGGGCTGAAAAGGATATTTCGTTGCCACCCTTGGAATACTTCGGATAGTTATGATCCGGTGCCTAAGCGGAAGGAGTAATCAATAGGTATCAGGCTAGTTGGGACTTAACTATCTAACAAATAAGAAGTTAAACTATTATGAACTAAGCAGGCCATTGAGCAGAAACGAGAATCGCTCCCCTTTAGGGGTTGGGGGTTTACAAGATCAGGAATCGCTTACTTGAGATTACCTCCAACCCCTAAAGGCAGGGGTGATTGGTTCTAAAAATCATAAATCGGAATTCATAAATCATACATCATACATCATATATCTGCTTATTAGGCAAAATTAGATGGATTTATGATGTATGATTTAAGATATATGATGTATGATTTTCTCACATAGTCCAAATCAATTGGAAATTGCCTGTAAAAAATCAGTTAAAACTAGAATCAGTAACCCCCAACCCCTAAAGGGGAGCGAAATAGGGAAAGTTCTGTCGGGCTATCAGAAAAACTCATTGATTACCAGTTAACTATAGAGCGAAGGTAGATGGCAGAAATTTTCAAAATGGCTGTCATCTTTCCCCAGAATCCAGATGACAGCCACTTTCTAAGTTTCTGCCATCAATAGTCCGTCTCTTAGCCTGACGGTTATGGTTAAGTACTCAAATCACTATCAAAAGACTATCATAATGAATCTATTCAATACAAATCCCACTGCTAATTTATTACCCCACGAAGGAGAAGTATACTATCATGGACAAATCATAAATAGCCAAAAAGCGATCTATTATTTTGATCAACTACTCCAAAATATTGAATGGAGAAATGATGAGGCGATGATGTTTGGTAAAAAAATTATTACCAAGAGGAAAGTGGCTTGGTATGGAGATCGCCCATTTACTTATACCTACTCCAAAACGACAAAATTAGCCTTGCCTTGGACGGAGGATTTATTACAACTAAAATCAATCGTGGAGGAAAAAGCAGGCGATACTTTTAATTCTTGCCTCCTCAATTTATATCATGACGGATCGGAAGGGATGGGCTGGCATAGTGATGGCGAAAAGGAACTCAAAAAGAATGGGGCCATTGCTTCTGTAAGTTTGGGGGCGGATCGAAAATTTGCTTTTAAGCATAAAACGACAAAAGAGAGAATTGATATTTTTTTAGAGAAAGGAAGTTTATTAGTGATGACGGGGACTACGCAAAAACATTGGTTGCATCGCTTGCCGCCTACTAAGAAAGTGAAGACGGCTAGAATCAATTTGACTTTTCGGACGATTAATTTGCCTGTTGATTGATTAAGAATATTAAACTTGTCCAGCAACGGGAAGTTGCTGGACAATAGCCCTGCACCAGCGAGTAGTAGGTTTTGGATTTTGAGTTTTGAATTTTAAAAATCAATGTGCCTCCAACCAATTCTCCCCCGTATCCATACCCACCAAAATAGGCACCTTCAAATTAGGAATAGCATTTTTCATAGCCTCCTCAATCAGCTTTTTTACTTTTTCTAGTTCAGGTCGATACACATCAAATACCAATTCATCGTGTACCTGCAAAATCATTTTGGTTTTGAAGTCTCCTTCCTTTAATGCTTTTGATACATTAATCATGGCAATTTTAATCATATCAGCAGCCGTTCCTTGTATGGGCGTATTAACGGCGTTTCGTTCTGCATGACTTCGGATCATTCCATTTCTAGAATCAATATCTCGTAGATGTCTTTTTCGACCCATCAAAGTAGTTACATAGCCTTTCTCTCTGGCGGACTCTACCGTTTTATCCATGTACTCTTTTAGGCCACTATACTGCTTGAAGTATTCTGCGATTAAGGCACTCGCTTCCTTTCTTGGAATATCTAATTGTTGAGATAGATTGGTTGCCCCTGCGCCGTAGATAATACTAAAGTTAACCGTCTTGGCATTTCGTCTTTCGTCTTTGGTTACTTCCTCTAAAGTTTTTCCATAGACTTTAGCGGCGGTTGCTTGGTGAATATCATGTCCTGCTTGGAAGGCACCTAGCATCGCTTCATCACCACTTAATTCTGCAATTAAACGCAATTCTATTTGAGAGTAATCGGCAGCTAATAAAATGTAATCTTCACCTCTAGGTATAAAAGCTTCTCTGACTTTTCTACCTTCTTCTGTTCGGATTGGAATATTTTGGAGATTCGGATTATTAGAACTTAATCTACCTGTTGCGGTTAATGCTTGATTGAAAGAACTATGAAGTCGCCCTGTCTTTTTATTGACCATTTTAGGGAGGGCATCTACGTAGGTAGATTTCAATTTAGCTAAACTTCTAAATCGTAAAATTTGATTAACAAAATCATGGTCCTTTGCTAACTCTGCTAGTTTCTTTTCATCGGTAGAGTAATGCCCCGTTTTGGTTTTTTTCCAACGATAAGGAATTTCCATTTTGTCAAACAAAACTTCTCCTACTTGCTTGGGAGAAGAAATATTAAAACGCATCCCTGCTTTTTCATAAATATTTTCTTCTAAGGTTCGCAGCTTTACTTCTAACTCTTTTGAGTATTCTTCTAAGTAAGCTTCATCTAAATTAATTCCATTGTATTCAATATTTACTAATGATTTCATTAGCGGTTCTTCTATCTCACTATAGAGTTTTTCTAAACCTTCTTCTTTTAATTTGGGTCGTAAGAAGTCCGCTAATTGCAAAGTAATATCCGCATCTTCACAAGCATAAGGAACAACCTTCTCAACAGGCACATCCCTCATTGTCAATTGATTCTTCCCTTTTTTACCAATCAATGAAGCAATAGAAATGGGCTGATATTTTAAATAAGTTTCTGATAAATAATCCATGTTATGTCGCATGCCAGGTTCTAGTAAATAATGCGCTAGCATCGTATCAAACCAAGTGCCTTTCACCTCCGTTCCATAGTGGCGTAAGATGATGGCATCGTATTTTATATTCTGTCCGATCTTTACATATTTATCACTTTCTAATACTTCTTTGAATTCATGGACAATCGCTTTCGTTTCTTCTTGGTCAGCAGGGGTAGGTATATAATAGGCTTCATGAGGGGTTACAGAAAAAGACAAACCTACTAATTCTGCTTTAGTCGGTTCGATACTAGTTGTCTCTGTATCGAACGAAAATGCTTTTTGTTTTTTTAATAATTTGATTAAGGCTTTTCGCTTTTCTGGGGTATCTACTAATTCGTATTTATGTTCGGTGTTGTTGATATTTTTATCAGCTACAGAATGGGCAGGTGGGGCAAATTTTCTAGGCGCAGGCGCAGCACTTGTTCCAGCGGAAGTAGGGAATAAACTACCCTGCTGTCCTGCATGTACTGGCACTTCATCCGCTATGCCTAAAATAGATTTTGCTAATGTTCTAAATTCCAATTCTTTAAAGACCTTCGCTAGTCGGTCTTTATCCATCGGTTCAATAATATATCGTTCTGCATCGAATTGGACAGGAACATTAATATCTATGGTAGCTAATACTTTTGATAAACGACCTTG
>CAKZUM010000113.1 GCA_937921525.1 uncultured Saprospiraceae bacterium | reverse complement strand
CTTTATTGTCATTAGTATTGTGCTGGCATTGCTTTCTCTATATCCAACTTACAAGAAAAAGCATGCTAATGCGAAGCCACTACAAATAGCTGCTGTAGGTTTTTTCTTATTATTTATCAGTCGAATTGCAGGACATGGAAGTATGTACGAAGTAATTCCAATTGTTATTGGAGGAATATTGATCGCTATTTCACATGTTATTAATTGGAGACTATTAAAGACTTATAAACAAGGCTAATATTTTCTCTATCCATTAAGTGTTTATTCCAATCTTTGTTGTATAGCGAAAATCGAGTCTTGATTGTCAACGTTTTACAGGCATTCTCCATTCAGAATTAAGTCTATTGCTTCCTACATTTTACCTATCCCAAATCGCATTAATCTTCTCCAATAAAGTCCTATTTACGAACTATTAGAACTTTTAATCTAATAAGTCAAGGAGAACCTCCCTTCCTACTGTCATAAACGCCTTATTTTTCATATATTTGGTTAGAGAATGAAGCATACTTATTTATTTCATTCTTAAGCGAACATAAACAAATTCAGGTGTACCTTGTTTTTTGCATAAATGAAACTTATGAAAAAGCTAAACTTATTTTTTTTACTTACCTGTTTGACTACTACTTTCTTAGTAGCACAAATCACTATTCAGCCAAGACAGACAGAAAATACTAGTAAAGGAGTTCTTTATTTCAAAGAATTAGCTTTTGATTTCAGAGTAAATACAGTCAGGGGGCTATCTGTGGCAGCTAACTTTGGAAAAATCGTTTCTTATCATAGAACTCGTTTTTATCACGTTGAAATTGGTTCTTTAAAACATCCGAGAGAGTATAAACAGAATGATCAATTTTCTAGAAGATTCGGTGGGCGTGCATTTATTTTTGGGAAGCAGAATAGCTTCCTTGCACTAAGAGGTGGATGGGGAGAAAAAAGATTATTGACAGATAAGGCACTTCGGAAAGGAGTAGCGATAGGGTACATGTGGGAGGTTGGTCCTTCAATCGGAATTACTAAGCCATATTACCTTATTTTAAATAAAGCATTTGATTCTGTCCAAACCGAAGAAAAATATTCTCAAGAGAATCATGATGCCTTCCTTGATATTAACAAGATACAGGGAGCAGCGTCTTTCAGCAGAGGTATTACGGAGATAGGTGTTATTCCTGGTGGACAATTTAAGTTAGCATTACATTTTGCTTGGGGGGCTTTTGATGAATATGTAAAAGCAATGGATGTTGGTATTATGGGAGATTTCTACTTTAAAAAAGTTCCTATTTTGGTAGAAGATTCTTTTGATGGTGCCAAGAACCAACCATTTTTTCTAAACCTTTTTGTGTCAATGCAATTTGGGAAGCGGTGGTAGCTAATTAGATGCTATTGGAAAGTGTTCGATTATAAAAATATCTTGGCTACCTTTGTTGCCTATTTTAATATGGAAGTTGTTTAAGAAATGATGAAATAATACATCAAATGCTTTAAGTAACTTTTCGCTGATAAAACGACAATGATAGATTTACCTATAGTACAAGAAAAGGAACCTAGAAAAAGAAAACCAGATTGGCTGAGGGTAAAATTACCTATAGGTCAAGAGTTTAAAAAAGTAAGAAATTTAGTTGATAAATATAACTTAAATACTATTTGTCAAAGTGGTAGTTGTCCAAACATGGGTGAGTGTTGGGGGGCAGGCACCGCTACTTTTATGATCTTGGGAAATGTATGTACCCGATCTTGCTCTTTCTGTGCCGTAAAGACAGGTAGGCCACCAGAATACGATGAAGATGAACCAAGAAGAGTGGCAGAAGCTGTAAAATTGATGGAAGTCAAACATGCGGTCATTACTTCTGTTAATCGAGATGAGCTAAAAGACAGAGGGGCAGAGATATGGTATCAAACAGTCGTGCAAGTAAAGGAGGCATCTCCTACAACTACCATAGAAACCTTAATTCCTGATGTCAAAGCGAATTGGACGGCACTTGAACGAATGATTAGCGGTGGACAAGAAGTGGTGTCTCATAACATGGAAACAGTAGAAAGACTCTATAGAAAAGTTAGACCGCAAGCGAAATACAAAAGAAGTTTGGAGCAGATTCAACGAATAAAAGATTTCGGTAAACGGACAAAATCTGGCTTTATGGTCGGTTTAGGGGAGACAGATGAGGAAGTTATTAAAACGATGCAAGATCTATACGATCATGGCTGCGATGTAGTAACGATAGGGCAGTATCTACAACCTACCAAAATGCATTTAGCGGTAGAATATTTTGTTCGTCCAGAAAAATTTGCTGAATATAAAGCTATTGGCTTAGAGATTGGGTTAGACTTTGTTGAAAGTGGTCCCCTTGTTCGTTCCTCCTACCATGCGGAACGACATTTGTAATTGATTATATAATTAAAGAATCAATTATTTACCACCATGATGCACCTTTGGAATGGAATATTATTAGGCTTAGCGCTAAGTATATTGGTTGGGCCTTTACTATTCGCATTGATACAGGTGAGTATAGAGCAAGGTATTAAGGCAGGCATATGGGTAGCTTTGGGAATATGGTTGAGTGATATTTTGTTTTTAGTTGGTATAGGGCTAGGGATTAGCCAAATAAGTCAATTAATAGAATCCCCATTGTTTACACCTATAGTAGGTGTGTTGGGAGGTTTCGTACTCATCATAGTAGGTGTAAGTATGTTCATTTCTCGTCCTACTAGCATAGACACTTCTCATTTCGATTTAATATCTTCCAGATGGAAGCTGGGACTTAATGGCTTCCTCATCAATACGATCAACCCTTTTACGGTTATTTTTTGGACAAGTGTCATCACTTCTTTCGTAGTAGAAGAATCCTTTTATTCCGTAAATAGCGTATTATTTTTCGGAGGCATATTAGGCGTTATTATTTTAACAGATAGTTTAAAGTTGGTATTGGCAGAGCAGATTAGCAAAAAATTAAAGCCTATTCATATAGCTATTATGCGCAGAATTTCAGGCATGGCATTGTTCTTGTTCGGAATAACTATGATTGCGAGAGTTTCTTGGGGCTTACTTTAATAAGGAAATTATAAAATAATTTTATTTTATATAAATCTTTAGTCCTAGTAATAGGAAAGTAGAATAAACAAATGCCAGTACATAAAACATGTCCTCCCCTAATGCATGTATAAGAAACGTCTAATTACCTTCCCCATTTGTCTTATTTATAGCAAAATATCGAATAAGTAAAATTATACTTTACTTTCTTCTATAAAGGACATAAATTACTTAAATACAACCAAAGTGTATTTAGAGGCTTCCGCCTACGTATCGGCATTCCTGTTTTCACAACCTTATATTATCACCTCCTCTTAATTAATTGCTTTTTAGCAAAGGATCCATGTAGTTGATCCGTTAAGTATCTATCTCCTATTTATACAGCAAATTTTTTATATAAAACATTTGAACTCCCAATCAAATGCTTTAAAAATACCATGATTCCCATGAGATTTAGTTCTCGATTTAAGTATATATATATAGTATTACTCTGTTTATGGGGTACCCTATTGCAAGGACAAAATTGGGTAGATTTGATGAAAAATGATGATGCAGATTTTCGTCAAGCTCAACAATCCTTCGAAGACGATTGGTCTAGCCGAACGTATGAAAGAGGCAATGGCTATAAGCAGTTTAAAAGATGGGAAAATTTCATTGTTCCCAGAATGGATAAATATGGCAAATATGATCCCACCCAAGCTTGGAGTCGATTTGCTCGATATAGAAAAAACCTGAGACCAAATGCTAGAGTCGCAGGTAGTTGGTCACAATTAGGCCCGTTCTCTCCTCCAGGAGGTTATAATTCTAGCGGTATCGGTAGAATTGATTGTATTGCTTTCCATCCACAAGATTCCACTAATTATTGGGTAGGCGCACCATCAGGTGGCCTCTGGCACACTACGAATAACGGTCAAACATGGACTACTAGCTCAGACAGTTGGGAAGGATTGGGAATTTCAGATATATTGATAGACCCTAAGAATCCACAGACTATGTATGTGGCTACAGGAGATAGGGATCACTACGCCGTACATTCTTATGGCGTATTGAAGTCAACCGATGGAGGTGCTACTTGGAGTGCTTTTGGACTCAATACTTTGAGTCGAATTTATAAATTGATAATGGATAAGGAAGATTCCAATACTATATTAGCTGCTACTTGCTGTGGGGTATACCGTACAACAGATGGAGGGCTAAATTGGACATTAATCAAATCTATTCCCACTCATAATATCTATGATATAGTTTTTAAACCAGGTGATAACAGCACTGTTTATGCCGTCTCTTATGATGCGGTCTTCGATCATGATGTCGGGAAGTATATAAGAAATTTTGGCTTTCATAAGTCTACCGATAACGGTATTACTTTTGATGAAATATCACTTCCTTTTCCTAAAAATGCAATAAACAGAGCTGAATTAGGCGTGAGTGCAGATGCTCCAAATCAGGTGTATTTATATTGCTCAGAGGGAGAAACTAGTGCATTTTATGGTTTGTACAAATCTACAAATAGCGGATCTAGTTTTGCAAGGATAGCAGGGCCATCCGATCGAGTTATTCATCCTGAAAGCTCAGCTAATTTGACGATTAATGACGTTTTGTTATATCAAGGATGGTACGATTGGACGATGCAGATTAATCCGAAAGATATAAATGAAATGTATCTAGGTGGCGCAGGAATGATCCGCACAAGAGATGGAGGTAGTACCTGGGAATATATAGCAGGATATAATAGCGGTGCAGGGGCCATTCATGTAGATTTTCATGCAGTAGAATACAATCCAATTACAAACAGAGTCTTTTTGGGAAGTGATGGTGGTGTATGGCGAGAACCATATACGGGCTTAGAATGGACGCCTTTAAATGATGGTTTGGTAACTACACAAAATTATGCTTTAAGTAGCTCGCCTAACGGGAAAAATATATTAGTCGGTAATCAAGATAATAGTACTTTTTATTTCAATGGAGAAGATTGGGATATTATTACGGGAGGAGACGGTATGCAATGTGTCATTGATCCTGCTAGGCCAGAAGTTCTTTATACTAGCTCTCAGTTAGGACTTATTTATAAAATAGATAATGGTAATTT
>CAKZUM010000112.1 GCA_937921525.1 uncultured Saprospiraceae bacterium | reverse complement strand
TCAATATCAATATATCCCGTATAGCCTGCTTCTTTTACGATAGTCAACATCTTTTTAAAATCCGAATGAATCTCATTGCCATCAGCATCAAAGTCATGTGTCTTAGCACTCACGCCCTTAGCAAAAGGCATTAATTCTTTCATGCCCTTGTACCGATCATATTCATTGATACAACCATCTGCTCCACGCTCTATACAGAAATTACCAAAGTCGGGCAGTGTACCACAGAAAGGGCTATTGACTTGACTCATAACAGAGGCCAACCATTCTCCATTAGAAGAATGCCCCCCATGATTTTCGACAATGACATTGATGCCTCCTTCTTTGCCCAAGGCAGTTAAAGCACCTAAGCCTTCTACAGCCGCTGCCTTCACTTCCTCTGCCGTTCCTTGCCCTGCTGCATTTACCCGTATAGAGTGGCAGCCCAATATTTGAGCAGCTTCGAGCCAAGGTTTATGATTCTCCACAGCAGTTTGTCGTTTTGCTGCATCTTGATCGCCTAGATCGCCCAAGGCATCACACATAATCAAAACTGCTTTTACACCTTCACTATCGCAACGATTTCTGTAGTCTTTCCAATAGGCTGTATCCTTTCCTTTACTGAAATAAAAAGTATTGACGAGTTCAATAGCATCCACCCCAAAATCTTTCTTAGCAATCGTTGGAAAGTCGATTGGTTTTAAATGTCCTTGTAACAAGGCATCTGGATCAGACATTAATAACTTACGGAATTTCTCCCAGTCTCCGCTTTTTAGTATTTCTCCAAAGAAGGAATTATGTAGCGACCATTGGGCTAAAGAGATTTTGAAAAAAGGATCTTTTTGAGTGACCATATCTTTTACAGCTTTTTTGGTAGTGGATTCATTGGTATTGTCAGAACAAGAAAAGGTGCTCGCACTCATGCCTAAGAGGCTCCATGCTGCCAGTCCTTTAAGGGTATTTCGTCTTGAATTTTTCATTGTGTTTGGAATAAGTTTGTTAAGGTATTATTACTCTATTGCTTAAAGGTAAAATTAAAATTTGTAAAAATGAAAAGTAATATTATTAAGGTAAAAGCTATTACTGGTAAAGACTTGGGAAGTTTTTAAAACTTACCAAGTCTTATAAAAAACTAACTAATATTTTATATATTTGCGAATATTCGCTAGAAATGTGTTAAATGCTTTTTTGATAAAATAAGTGTTCATCTTAGTGATTATATCATAAATAATATCATACATTTAAACTTTAAAACCTATAGGTTTTAGAATAGAAAAGCGAGTGTAAATACTAAAAGCCTAATTCGTTTGAAAACGACAATTTTAATCAATTGCAAACGATATAAGTCTCTATTCTCTCTTCTCTACTCTCTATTCTAAATCAAACCTTTATACCCTAAAATATGGCAAGTACAAAAATGTGGACTGGGTCCGATAAGTATCTATGTGACAGCGAATTAGCGCAAGCCTTTCACATGGCTCGTGTATTAGGAATGCCCCTATTAATGGAGGGAGAGCCTGGCACTGGAAAGACAGAATTACCGATACAATTCGCTGCGGATACCAATACGGAGATGTTTGTTTTCCCAGTAGGGTCTAAGAGTACAGTAGATCAGTTTGTTGCCAAATTTGACCACGTGAAGTATTTAAGAGATTCTCAAATTGAAGTACTGAACTTGCAGCGGGCAGATAAAGAGATGAAATCTAAGTTAAGTACAGGTGGAAGAAGCACCGAAAATTTAGATGATTATGTAATGCTAGGAGCGGGCGCAAAAGCGTTTTCTAAACCCAATTCTGTTTTATTAATAGATGAAATAGATAAGGCACCTAGAGAATTTCCGAATGATTTGTTATATGCCCTAAGTCATAGAAAATTCATCCTTCCAGAATCTGGCAGAGAAATTTCTGTTAGCGAAGAAGATATGCCAACGATTGTGATCACGAGTAATCGAGAGCAGGAGTTGCCAACGGCTTTCAAAGGAAGATGTGTGTATCACTACATCACTTTCCCAGAGCCAGAGTTAATGCTAGAAATAGTCAACAAGCATTACCCAAAAGCGAATGCGGATTTGGTGCAAAAGTGTATTAAACTTTTCTACCAATTAAGAGACTTAGGTTTAGAAAGAGCCCCTTCCACTAGAGAATTATTAAACTGGTTGAAGTACCTAAATACTTTTGAAAAAAATGAAGCGATTACCAAAATAGAAAAGCTAGAAGGTATGGGCGTGTTGATTAAAACACAGACGGATATGAAGAAGGTGCTAAGAAGTTCTAGTACGCTAAAGGTCTAGAAGTCAGAGGTCAGACCATTTCATTGTCAGGGGGCAGACTCGTGATGTTGACCAGGTATGACTTTTGAGACTATTTTACCACTGTAGTTGATACTAGTTATACTTAACAAAGCTAGACTTGTTTTTTACCACATAGGTACATAGGTCACATAGCCTAGCAATCTATGTGACCTATGTACTTATGTGGTGAAATTGTCAACCACTTTTGCGGTTTAGATAAGCTTGTCAATTTTTCCATCGACGGCGTGATCTGACCCTCTGACAGTTCAGTTAGCGTAAGCTAACAAGAACGATCTGACTTCTAAAAAAATAAATTATGTTCGAATCCTTACCACATACATTCCGAAAACACAACTTATCGGCAGACGTCCGATCGCTACTGCATTTGAGAAGGGCAATGGACAAAGGATTGGTGCATACCATAGGCGATATATATATAGTTTTAAAAGGCTTAATCACCAATGATCCAAAAGATTTTGGACCTTATACGACCGCTTTTTATGAGTATTTTTTAGAAGTAGAAATCAAGCAAGGAGAGACATTAGAGACGGCATTGGTGCGATCAGAGACATTTCAAGAATGGAAAAAAAACTTACTAGAGGAAGAGGCGGAAGGAGAGATGCCAGACATTAAGGAGTTAGTAGATCGGTTTTTAGACGAGGTGCATTTAAGTAGTTTTGATATACAGCAAGTGATAGACGGGCAAGATATATTAAGCAAGGATGACCCCAATCAAGTGGATGAGAATCCAGATGACGGAGGTTCCATGCCAGACTCTCTAGAGAAAATGGCAGACTATAGAGATATATCTCTGGAGGAATTGAAAGCTAGAATGGAGCAAGTAGCCAAGCAGCAGAAAGGCAAGCATTTCGGAGGTAGCCATTGGATAGGGCAGGGAGGAATTTCTCCTTTTGGAAATAATGGAGCAGCGGCAGGAGGCATACGAGTAGGCGGTGGAGGTGGTGGCAAGATGGCCAGAAAAGTAGTAAACGACAGTCGATTTTATCCAGTAGATACCAAAGCCGTATTGAAGGATGATAATATTGATGCAGCCTTGGCCGTATTAAAAGGAATAGAAGATGAGACTGCGGAGATACTTTTAGATATACCAAAGACAATTACAGAGGGGCTAAAACAAGGTGGGATTTTTCTACCCATTATAAAAGAAAAGATTACGCAGAAGATTCAAGTAGTGTTATTGATTGACAACGGAGGCTTGTCCATGACGCCCTATGTAAGATCTGTGCAGAAGTTGTTCAAGAAAATGAAGACTCGTTTTGCACATGACTTAAAGACCTATTATTTTCATAATACTATTTATAAAGGCGTGTACTCGGATATGCGCCGAACGCAATTTGTACCGATAGAAAAAATTACCGCCTTAGATAAAAATTATTCGGTATTCGTTATTGGGGATGCAGATATGGCCCCTTATGAATTAGGACAAACAAGCATAGATACCTGGGCAAAAATTAAAAAGACCTTTAAGCGAACCGCCTGGATGAATCCAATGAACGAACGGTATTGGTTTTCATCAGATACAGTACCAATGCTCAGAAGAGTGTTTGATATGTATCCTTTAACGCCTGATGGTATAGAAAAGGCAGTACATGAAATGAATAGGAATCATAAGTATTCTAAGAGGGGTTAGTGGTTCTATAGTATACTGCTGATAGGATAAATTATCGAAAATGAATTTGTCCAGCAATGGGAAATTGCTGGACAAGA
>CAKZUM010000111.1 GCA_937921525.1 uncultured Saprospiraceae bacterium | reverse complement strand
CTCAAGAGGTGGTGTTCCAAATATGGGAGGTATGGGCGCTGCCGCTGGTGGGCGAGCACCAATGCGAAGAAAACCTCGTATGAAAAAACGAAAAAAGCGATAAGTGACTCATACAAATCACTACTTCAAGTTTAATTGGTACTGATAATCAGTAGTTCAAATCATGTTGATTTTAAAAATCACCATGATCTGGACTTTAATCAAGAGTCTCCAATTAGCTACCCAGAAAAGGTTTAGCGGCTATGTCGCCAAACCTTTTTTCGTTTTACCTAACCTATAACACCCCAATATAAACCCCTTCAAAATGTCCAATTTTCTAGAACTACCTGCACAATATCAACTAGAATGGTGGCAGTGGGCGATGGCCTTCCTCGGTGCTTTTATTGTAGGGATTTCCAAGTCAGGTATTAAAGGAGTTGGAGTGATAACCGTTACTCTATTTGCGATAGTATTTGGGGGGAAGGAATCTACAGGTATTATCGTATTATTGTTCTGTGTTGGAGATATATTTGCTGTGATCTATTACAATCGGTATGCCCAATGGAAATTTTTGTATAAACTACTACCTTGGATGTTTCTTGGTGTGATTATCGGAAATTATATTGGAAAGGACTTACCTGAACAGACCTTTAAAAGAGGCATGGCCATTATCATTTTATTGGTCGTTTTGATGATGTTTTGGTGGGATCGAAATAAGGACCGTATTAAAGTTCCAGATAATTGGTGGTTTGCTGGAGTAATGGGTTTAATTGCTGGTTTTACTACAATGATCGGAAATCTTGCAGGGCCTTTTGCTAATATTTTCTTTCTAGCGATGCGCCTTCCTAAAAATCAATTCATTGGCACTGCCGCTTGGTTATTCTTACTACTTAATCTTTTTAAACTCCCCTTCCATATCTATTCTTGGAAAACCATTAATCTAGATACCCTACTTTTAGACCTTAGATTATTGCCTTTTGTATTAGTTGGACTTGTTGCAGGTGTGGCTATGGTAAAAATAATTAAAGAAGAACAATATCGACAAATGATCCTTATATTGACTGCTATAGGGGCCTTTTTAATTTTTTTAAAGTAAGAACCTGCCCAAGGAATGGTTTAATAATAACCTTGCACTAACGGGGTAAAATTCATTACATTTTTAAAACCACAGCACAAAAAAACGCTCTCTACCGAAGATAAATTAGCCTAATATTAAGCTACCTCTATATATTTTTACAAAATAAAATTATATAATTGTGTATATATACAGAATCTTCTGCGTCTTATTATCAAGTATTATTATAACAGTTATTATAGAAAATAAATAGTTACTTCCAATTGAGCATCAGTAAATAGCTTAAAAAAAAACGATTATATTTAATTATAAAACGCTCTTTTTCAGTATTTTATAAATAATATTTTCTAACCAATAGCTATTAAAACTCCTATTGGGTATCATAACAAGGAGCTAATTTACAGCCTCCTTTTTAGGAAGATAATTTGGAAGATCACCTAAACAGTAAGTACATTTGAATTAGAATATTTTAGGTTTTATTATCAAAATTTTAAATAGGATGTCTGATAAAGTTTACATATTTGATACAACACTAAGAGACGGAGAACAAGTCCCTGGTTGTCAGTTAAACACTCATGAGAAAATAGAAGTGGCAAGACAACTAGAATCACTAGGTGTTGATATAATAGAGGCAGGTTTTCCTATTTCTAGTCCTGGAGATTTTCAGTCTGTAGTAGCCATCTCTAAAGCAGTTTCTAATCCGACCATCTGTGCATTGACTAGAGCGGTAGAAAAAGATATTAAAGTAGCTGCTGAGGCGTTACAATATGCCAAACACCCTAGAATACACACGGGTATAGGTGCTTCGGACTACCATATACAACATAAGTTCAATTCAACCAGAGACAAAATCATTGAAAGAGGTGTTGCAGCAGTTAAATACGCTAAGACTTTAGTAGAAGATATTGAATTTTATGCAGAGGATGCGGGTCGTGCTGATAATGCCTTTCTGGCAAAAATGGTAGAAGCAGTAATAGCTGCTGGGGCAACAGTTGTGAATATTCCTGATACGACAGGTTACTGTTTACCGCACGAATATGGAGCAAAGATTAAATATTTAATGGACAATGTTTCTAACATTGATAAAGCCATTATTTCTTGTCACTGTCACAATGACTTAGGGATGGCAACAGCTAATACCATTGCTGGCGTAATGAACGGCGCTAGACAAGTCGAAGTGACGATCAATGGGATTGGAGAACGTGCAGGGAATACCTCTTTAGAGGAAGTAGCTATGGTCTTGAAGACGCATAAATTGGGTTTTGAAACAGGAATCATCACACCGAAAATATACCCTCTAAGCATGTTGGTGTCTAAAATGATGCGGATGCCGATACAACCCAACAAAGCAATTGTTGGACGTAATGCCTTTGCCCATTCTTCTGGAATTCATCAAGATGGCGTATTAAAAAATAGAGAGAATTACGAAATCATTGCACCAGAAGATGTTGGGGTTCCTAAAAATTCAATTATCCTGACAGCCCGTAGTGGTAGACATGCCTTAAAATATCACTTGGGACGACTAGGATATACCCTCACAACAGAGGAGTTATCTGAAATATATGAACGATTTCTGTTAATGGCCGATGGAAAGAAAGATGTGGACGATGATGACTTGTTGAGTTTAATGGATGGTACGAAGCAAACTGGAAGTATTGAATTAGACCAACTACAAGTTACCTGTGGCACTTCTGCCACCCCTACTGCTACGCTTGCACTCAAGCTAGGGGGCGAAATAGCAAAGGCGAGTGAAATGGGAAATGGTCCTGTCAATGCAGCTTTCCGAGCAGTGGATAGAATATTAGGGGAAGTTTTAGAACTAGAAGAATACCTTGTGCAATCTAATATCAATAGAAGTTTTGATACTGCTAAAGTCCATTTAAGGATCAACTATAATAATAAATCTTATGTTGGGTTTGGTGCTGATACAGATATTGTAGCAGCATCTGTAAAAGCCTACCTTAATGCAATTAACAAAATATCTTCTTTAACTAAAAAATATTTGGTCGAAGAAGCCGTAGTGGGTTCTTAATACCCTAAGAAACGATGAAATATTGTTTAAGATCATTTTCTTAAACAACTTTATACGTTCCGTGTTATTGCTATAGAAGCAAAAAAGGAGATACTTCAAGAAGTATCTCCTTTTGTTATTATTCTAATATGCTACTTTTGCTTCTGCGTTCTAAAAACAAACTATGTCTAATAAACCAATCATTCCTTTCCATCATTTCGGAGGTGAGGGCAAAATAATTCACTTCGCACATGCCAATGGTTATCCGCCCGAGGGCTATAAACAATTCATTCAACCTTTTTTAAAGCATCACGAAATTATTGCTAGTAAGTATCGACCTCTTTGGGGAGGGCAATCTCCAGATACTGTAAAAAGTTGGCATACCTTTGCGGATGATTTAATTCGGTTCATGGATGAAAAAGGTTTACAGAATGTAGTGGGTATGGGTCATTCTATGGGGGGAACTATTTCCTGTATAGCTGCAATGAAACGTCCAGATCTATTTGAACAGCTAATTTTGATAGATCCCGTCATTTTCCCAAAAAAATATAATTTATGGACTAAATTTTTACCAAATTCGTTATTAAAAAGAGTAATCCCAATTGCCAAAGCCTCTTCTAAAAGAAGAGATCAGTGGAATAGTCAACAAGAAGTATTTGACTCGTGGCGTACGAAAAGGGTTTTTAAACGATTTTCGGATAGCGTCCTAACTGACTTTATTAATGCAGCAGTAATACCTGATCAAAAAGGTGGGATGACATTGGCCTATTCTAAAGATTGGGAAACACAGGTGTATATCACTGCACCTTACATCTTTTCGGATTTGGTCAAAATGAAAATGCCACTAACCGTTATAAAAGCAGAACATACTAATGTTATAACAGATGATCTTTGGAAGGAGTGGCAGCAAAAACAACCTACTGCTAAGTTAATAGAGTATAAAGATGCTGGTCATTTAATTCCGATGGAGTATCCTGTTCCATTAGCAGAGACTATTCTAAAACAAATAATAAAGTAGAACAGAGAACAGAGAAGCGAGAATAGAGACGTATTTTGATAATCAGGTCATTAACGACGAATTATTGGTGGCAGACATTTTAAAAATGGCTGACACCTTTTCGTAGATCCCAAGTATCAGCCACTTTCTAAGTGTCTGCTACTAAGAGTCCATCTCTTAACCTGACGGCTATGGTTACAAACCTCGACGATCTGTTCCAAAAATCCGCCTAATAGCAATCGAACTGGTTTGTTCTTTTCTCTTTTTTAAAATATGAAATCACTACACATGACCTTAAACAAATTAAAAAATTTATTAGTTCTTTTTCTTCTAGCCATTTGTCTGGTTAATTGCGATGATACAGACCCTATTAATCCGCCAGTCACTGAGGAAGAAATCACCCCTAACCCTACTCCATCGCCAACAACTCCTGAAACAGATCCAGTAACAAGTCAACAAACAATAGCATTTTATAACGTTGAAAACCTATTCGACACAGTAGATGATCCTGAAAATGGTGGAGACAATGAGTTTCTCCCTACCGCCACTAAACAATGGACGCTAGAAAGGTATAACCATAAACTAAATAATATCGCAAAGGTTATTAAAGGAATGAACTACCCCATAGTCATGGGTTTGTGCGAAGTTGAAAATGAAAAAGTAGTAGAAGATTTAACCAAAGTAGAATTATTAAGTGACTATCAATATGCCGTAGTCCATGAACAATCTCCTGACCATAGAGGTATTGACGTGGCACTGATCTATCAGCCTTCTGCGTTTGAGTTATTAGAATGGAAAACCTATCAAGTAGATATTCCAGATGAGCAGATTGCCAATTTTACAACTAGAGATATTTTATTAGTCAAAGGAAAAATAGCCGAAACTGTTGTACACATTTTTGTCAATCACTGGCCTTCCAGATCAGGTGGCGAAGCGGCTACAGAATCTAGAAGAACTTTCGTTGCAGCAGTATTAAGGACGGCCATAGATGACTTGCTAGAAAGTGAACCGAATGCTAAAATAATTGTTATGGGAGATCTAAATGATGAACCTACTAATATGAGTGTAGCGGAGGTGCTACAAGCTAAAACAACTAAGGAGGGTTCTATCATAGCTACTGATTTATATAACTGTACTAGCGACCTAGACAAGGCAGGAGAAGGTTCATATAATTTTCGAGGGGACTGGCAAATGATTGACCAGATTATTTCTACTGGAAATTTATTGGATACTAATTTCCCTTTATCCATTACCAATTTTCAGGTATACAAAGAGGGGGCATTATTATTCAATCATCCAGACAATGGATTGACCCCTGATCGAACCTATGGAGGAGATACTTATTTTGGAGGGTATAGCGATCATTTGCCTGTTTATTTGGAGGTCAATGTCCAATAAGGAAACACAAGTATCAAAACCTTATCGTTGGATGGCTACCGTGCTATACGCCATATTGTTTTAGGTGTTTAATTCGACAAAAAGATCCAACAAAAAAGCCCTCTCAACAAAAAGATTGAGAAGGCAAATATATATAAAAGCAGTATTATTAAAATAAAAAATAGAATAGAGAGCAGAGATATATTTCATTTAAAAACAGACGAAAATCCGTTGTTCCATTGAAATACGTCTCTATTCTCTACTCTAATTTTTAATTATTACATCATGCCGCCCATGCCGCCCATACCACCTGGAGGCATACCGTGGCCATGACCTGCATCTGCTTCTGGCTTATCACTTACTACACATTCTGTAGTTAAGACCATACCAGAGATAGAAGCTGCATTTTCTAGAGCAACTCTTGTTACTTTTGTTGGGTCAATAACACCCGCTTTCTTTAAGTTTTCAAACTTATCCGTTCTAGCGTTGTAACCCATATCGCCTTTACTTCTTGCTACTCTTTGAAGAACAACTGACCCTTCTACACCAGAGTTTTCAGAAATCGTTCTTAATGGTGCTTCTAAAGATTTCTTTACGATTTGAATACCGATGTTTTCATCTTCATTCACCCCTTTAAGATTTCTAAGAGAAGAAATAGCTCTTACTAAAGCTACACCACCACCTGGTACGATACCTTCTTCTACAGCCGCTCTTGTTGCATGTAATGCGTCATCTACTCGATCCTTCTTCTCCTTCATTTCAACCTCCGTAGCAGCACCTACATATAATACAGCAACACCACCAGCTAACTTCGCTAAACGCTCCTGTAATTTCTCCTTATCATAATCAGAAGTAGTCGTTTCAATTTGTTGCTTGATCTGACCAACTCTAGCATCAATATCTGCTTGCTGACCTGCGCCGTTAACAACAGTTGTATTGTCCTTATCTACTGTGATTTTTTCACAAGTACCTAAGTGTTCCATTTCTACATTTTCTAACTTGTAGCCTTTCTCTTCAGAGATAACGGTACCACCTGTTAGAATAGCAATATCTTCTAACATTGCTTTTCTTCTATCACCAAATCCTGGCGCCTTTACAGCAATTACTTTTAATTGCGCTCTCAATCTGTTGACCACTAATACGCCTAATGCCTGACTTTCAATATCCTCTGCAATAATTAATAAAGATCGACCAGCACCTACCACTTTTTCCAAAATTGGAACGATTTCTTGCATATTAGAAATCTTCTTATCGTAGATCAAAATCGCAGGATTCTCATATTCTGCTACCATAGACTCTGCATTCGTCACAAAGTATGGAGACAAATAACCTCTATCAAACTGCATACCGATCACTTCTTCCACATAAGTATCTGTACCTTTAGCTTCTTCCACGGTGATGACACCATCTTTAGTTACCCGCTTCATCGCATCTGCGATTAAAGTACCGATTTCTTCATCGTTGTTTGCAGAAATAGCGGCTACTTGCTGAATCTTCTTATAATCATTACCAATTACCTCAGATTGTCCTTGCAAGTGCGTAATAGCTGCTTTTACCGCCTTATCAATACCTCTTTTCAAATCCATTGGGTTAGCACCTGCTGCAACGTTTTTCAAACCTGCACTTACCATCGCTTGAGCTAAAACGGTAGCAGTTGTCGTACCATCACCAGCAGCATCTGCTGTTTTGGAGGCAACTTCCTTTACCATTTGAGCACCCATATTTTCTACAGGATCTTCTAATTCGATTTCTTTAGCTACTGTCACACCATCCTTAGTGATTGCTGGTGCGCCAAAGCTTTTTTGAATAACTACATTTCTACCCTTAGGGCCCAATGTTACTTTTACTGCATTAGCAAGTGCATCAATACCTGCTTTCAGTTTTTCTCTTGCATCTCTATTAAAGCTAATTTCTTTAGCCATGTCTTATTTTCTTTTAAAGTTAATTTGGAAAAATAATAGGGTGAATTTCCCTATAAAATCTAATACTTCTTATTTAATCTAAAATAACTAATACGTCATCTTCTCTCATGATTAAATAATCCTCTCCTTGATAGTTTAATTCTTGACCTGCATACTTTCCATAAAGTACGACATCTCCTTTCTTTACGGTCATTGCATTACCATCCTTACCCGGACCTACTGCTACGATCTCCCCTCTTTGAGGCTTTTCCTTAGCTGTGTCAGGTATGATGATACCTCCTTTTGTTTTCTCTTCAGCTGTTGCTGGTTTTACGACAACGCGATCATTAATCGGCTTCATCATTTGAATACTTTTTTTTGTTTACGAATAAATTGGGTGACTCCTAGACATTTTTAGAATAGAGAGCAGACCAGCCAGACTGCCGTCAGGCGGGCGGGGAAGCGAGAGCAGAGACATATTACGTTTAAAAAACTATGAAATTCCGTCATTTTTTAAACGAAATCTGTCTCTATTCTCTGCTCTCTGTTCTTTAAAATATCCAGTAGTATAATGACTAATTTTAGTCTTATCTATTTATATCTTCAATAGATATACTTTGTTGTATCATTTCCTGTGCCAACAGACCTAATCTGCCATAATAACAGAAAGTGTTAAAATATCTATGATTTTATGTCAGCACTATCCGAAATTA
>CAKZUM010000110.1 GCA_937921525.1 uncultured Saprospiraceae bacterium | reverse complement strand
CAACTATGCAGCCAAAGAAAATCATTTAGATGCAGGGTTTGGGGCGACTAAATGGTTTGGTGAAAAGCATTCTTTAGATGTAGATTTAAAAACAGACTTGACTACGTATAAAGATTCTGTCAAACAAAAATTAAATAACTTTTATATTAATCCTGCTTTTACTTTTCACAATGAAAATATCAAAGCGAAAGTAGGTGCCAACCTAGCTTCTGTCAATGAAGAATTTTCATTTTATCCAGATGTAGAAGTATCTGCAAATATTGTAGGAAATAAATTTACGGCATTTGTTGGTGCAGAAGGTGGTTTGGAAAAGAATACCTTACGTAGCTTGAGCGATTATAATCCATTCATTAATACCTTCGGTAGTCTTCAGATTAAGAATACGGATTATAATCATTTTTATGGTGGTTTGCGTGGGTCTGTAGGCGGCTTTAATTATAAGGGACAAGTGGGTTATAAAAGAGCAAATAATCTTCCCCTATTCTTAAATTCAGCGCCCGACTCTTTAGGTTTTACCACTTTTGATGTGCTTTATGATACCGTTAATATTTTTAATATTCAAGGTAGTATAGGAGCTACTATTCTTAAGGTGGTAGATTTAAGTGGTACTATAAGTGTAAATCAATTTGACCTGAATAGTCAAGAAAAAGCTTGGCATTTGCCTGCTTTGGAAGCGAACTTTACAGGGGTTTACCGACTACTAGAAGATAAATTTAGATTAAAGGGTGAATTGTTTGTCGCCAATGGCGTTCCATATTTACAAGCGGACAATACTGCTGGTAATTTGAATGCCTTATTAGATGTAAGTGTGGGTGGGGAATATATCCTTTCTGAAAATATTGGTGCCTTCATTGAATTCAATAACTTATTGAACAATAAGCGGGAACGTTGGGTCAATTATGAAACTTATGGAATCAATATATTGGCGGGCATTACTGCTAAATTTTGATACAGGAGGCTTGTTTTATTAGCGAAAAATTAAAATTATTGATGCTTTTCAAATCTTAAATCATATATCAGAAATCATACTTCATATATCCATCTAACTCAAAGCGTGATGGATGTATGAAGTATGATTTAAGATTTGACCATTCAAAACTTTCCTATAATAACAGTATCGATTCTCTAAGCAACTCTTCTATCTCCTTTCCTAATTCCATTTGTTCATTCTCTACTATTATTTCTGATAAGTACAAAGGTAACTGTCCCACTACCCTAGCCTCCAATGCTTGCAAAGACCATAATAGGGATTGCATTGCTTTTTCTCCTCGTGGCGGATGTGGTGTTAGCGTGATCGCTAAAGTTGGCTTTTGCAAAATTTCTCCAGAAGTAGTCAGCCATTCTAATCCATTTTTTAGAACGGCAGGAAGATTGTATAGATAGGCAGGTGTCGATATAATAAGCGCATCCGCATTAGCTACCGCCGTTCTCCATTGATGTACTTCTTTAGGCCATGGATGCTTATCTTGTTCCGCTTGGAAAAGTGGAAGGCTTCCTAAATCCATATACCTTTTAAAAGTGTAGTCAGGAAACAATCTGGGGAATACCTCTAATAACTGACCATTACTTGATTGTGTTCTAGAGGAACCGCTTATGCTTAGAATATTCTTCATGAGCTAATAATAATTGGAATCAATTTTGCAATATAAATATTACCTATGAAATTTAGTGCTATATAACTTATACATCCAAGCCACTCCCCATAACTTTAAGCTGGTTTTTTCTATAAAGTCATGCTTCACAGATTTTAGTTTTAGCACAAAAAAACTCACTCATATTATTTAGATTCAACTAAATAGAACTAAGCAATATGAGCACTTCAAAGATACTATTCGTACTATTCATTCTAGCATTTCAAAGCAGTAATCTATTCTCCCAAATAGCCACTACCTTTCATCAATATTTTACTGTTAAGGAGGATATTCCCCTAATTGTAATAGATTTGGATTATCCAGTTCAAGTAGAAGAATGGGCAGGTAATACAATTCTCGTTGAAACGAATGTTCGATTATCCAACACCTCTAAGCAAATTTTAGATTATTATATAAAAGATGGTCGTTACAAAGTAGAACAAAAAGACTATACTGCTGCTGTCGAATTTGGGCATAAAAAAATGACCCGAAAAGCTATCTATACGCAGAATGGCCCCTGCAAAGAAGATGTATTAGTAAAGATATATACACCTTCTAATAAAACAGTCAATGTCACTACTAGTACCGCAATGACTAAATGATTTGAGTGTAAGTTCCGCCCCAACTTTGTTTTACACTCAAATAATTTATAGTTACGGAGTTCTAAATTTACCGCACAATAAATCAATCTTTATTAAGTTTTATTATTATATTTGCGTTCCCTTCGAATCAAGTGAAACTCTCTTCTTCTATTCACTTACACACTAGCCACTTACAATTCTACACTTTCCACTTACTAAAAACCAGACACCCAGCTTAGTGTATGTTTAACCCACTGTTAATCAGTTGGTACAAATTTTAAACATACGTTTAAACATTCTTCACGGATTGCCTAATTTACTTATTAGCAAACAATAGTCCTATGCAAAAAATTACCATCTTATTAATCAGTTTTTTATCTATTTATTTTACAAATCTATCTGCTCAAGTTGTCAGAACCATACATCAAGCCTTCCCTATGGAAAAAAGCTATACGCAAGTCCATATAGATATTGGTTATCCCTTTCAACATGAGACATGGGCTGGAGACTATGTACTAGTTGAAACGACTATTAATCTAAGTAATGCCTCAAAATCTGTCATGGACTTTTTTCAGGAATCTGGTCGGTACAAAGTGGAACAATATAAATACCAAGCAGGCGCAGGTTTCAGAATGAAGAAGATGTCTCGCAGAGCTATTCAAACCAACAAAGGAATATGTGAAGAAAAGGTTTTGGTGAGATTATATGTACCTGAAAACTTAAAAGTGAATGCAGTCGGAGTTCCCGAAGCAGCTCCTATTGATAAATAATTATGGTTAAAAATAAAATGGGCAGCCTAATACTAGACTGCCCAAGAAAGAAAGATTCGATATGTTTTTAAGGCTTTCCGCCTTTCTTATTTATTTAATCAACATTGCCATGTAAAAAAGAATTACTAGAAGTAATGTCTGGTTCTTCTTCGTCAGATACAGACCAGTTGGA
>CAKZUM010000109.1 GCA_937921525.1 uncultured Saprospiraceae bacterium | reverse complement strand
GGTTTAAGTTTGTAACTTAAACCGCATATTAAGCCTTCCAAAAGACTCAAAATCAAGTAATACAATTAACAAAAACATCCCTATTATTTCAAAAAAAAATAGCTATCATTGTGTTTATAAAACACACAATAAACAAGCATGAAAGCACCTCTAACCATCCTAAAAATAGGAGGTAACATAATCAACAAAGAACCGATCCTCACCAAAGTTTTAGAAGACTTCGCCAAGCTACCAGAAAAAAAAATACTCATACACGGAGGCGGAAGAAAAGCCAGCGAAATGATGCGCAGCTTGGGCATTGAACCAACCATGATTGATGGTCGCCGAGTAACAGATGCGGCAGCATTAGAAATTGTGACCATGATCTATGCGGGCTTGATTAACAAAAATATTGTGGCTCAACTACAAGCGATTAATTGCAATGCCATAGGTCTCTCTGGTGCCGATCTAAATGCGATTCAATCCCATAAAAGAATTATTCAAGAAATAGATTATGGCTTTGTGGGCGATATTGATATTGTAAATGGAGTAGCGATTAGTCAGTTATTACAAGCTGATTTTACACCTACTTTTTGTGCAATTACCCATGATAAGAAAGGGCAGTTACTGAACACCAATGCAGATAGCATTGCAGCAACAGTAGCAGCAGCGATGAGTCAATATTTTCAAACAAAGCTAGTGTTGTGTTTTGAAAAGGATGGTGTATTAAGTGATCCTAAAGATGACAGTTCTGTTATTCCAAGTATTAATGCCGAGCAATTTCAAACCTATAAAAAGGCAGGTGTTATTTCTGCTGGCATGATTCCCAAAATGGATGGAGCTTTTTTTGCGATGAAAAATGGAGTAGAAAATGTATATATTGCAGGTATTCACGCCTTAGAAAATACGACCATAAAAGGGACAAAACTATGCCTATAAATACAAGGATAAAAGAAGAATCCATAGAGCTGTTAACGAAATTAATTAGCACGCCTTCTTTATCTAGACAGGAACAAGACACGGGAGATTTAATAGAATTATTTTTCAAAAAACAAGGACTCCAACCTCAAAGAATAGGCAATAATATTATTGTACAGTCAAAGCATTGGTCAACAAGTAAGCCAACGATCTTATTGAATTCTCACCATGATACCGTAAAGCCTGCTAGTGGCTACACCAAAAATCCTTTTCATCCAGAAATTAGCAACGGCAAATTATATGGACTTGGCAGTAATGATGCAGGTGGTTCTCTAGTCGCATTGATAGCGACCTTCTTGCATATATACGAACAGGCCCTTCCCTACAACTTGTTACTAGTTGCCTCTGCGGAAGAAGAAATTTCTGGTCCTAATGGTATTGCAGCAGTAAGAGATCATATAGCCCCGATTGCATTGGGCATTATTGGAGAACCCACTCAAATGCGCATGGCAATTGCAGAAAAAGGCTTAATGGTCGTAGACGGAGAGGCAAAAGGAGAGTCTGGACATGCTGCAAGAGAAGAGGGAGTAAACGCCTTATACATAGCATTGAAAGATATAGATTGGCTAAAGAATTACGAATTTGAAAAGACCTCTAATGTATTAGGAAAAACAAAAATGACCGTCACACAAATAGCTGCTGGAACTCAACATAATGTCGTTCCAGATACCTGTACCTTTGTGATAGATATTCGAACGAACGAGGAATATAGCAATGAGGAAGTGTTCCATATTATTCAAGAACATACGGAATCTAAATTGACGGCACGTTCTTTTAGATTAAACTCTTCCAAGATTGCATTAGACCATCCTTTTGTATTAAAAGGTAAGGCATTGGGCTTGGCACATTATGGTTCACCTACTTTATCCGACCAAGCATTACTACCATTTACGACTATAAAAATTGGCTGTGGAAAATCTGCCCGTTCTCATACCGCCGATGAATTCATATATTTGAAGGAAATTGAGGAAGGAATCGATATTTATTTAAAATTACTGACTGGATTCCGATTATAGTCGACAACAATCATCAATGCAAATAATAGTTTATAGCACCTTATTAAAAAAGAAAGACATTCCATTTGTTCAGGAGTTTTTTGATCTACTTCATGAAGAAGGGGTAAATGCCTATGTCTATAAACCCTATTTGGAACAGCTGATTGGTGCAATCGAATTCAAGCAAGATGTTGGAGAATTTGATGGATACATTGATTTCCAGTTAGGAAAACATTTTGATTGTGTAATTACCTTAGGCGGGGACGGAACAATCTTATCAGCAGCTACAGCCGTGCGAGATAGCAATGTGCCGATCATGGGAATTAATTTGGGGCGGCTTGGATTTTTATCCAGTATAGAAAAGAAAAGAATCCAAGAAGCTATTCAATTATTGAAGAAAGGACGGTTTATTTTAGATGAGCGACATCTGTTAAGTTTGGATTCCAATCAGCCCCTTTTTGGAGATATGCCTTTTGCCTTGAATGATTGTACTTTATTGAAGCGAGATACTTCTTCTATGGTGACCATTCATACTTATATCAATGGTTCCTATTTGAATACCTATTGGGCAGATGGTGTTATTATTGCAACACCAACAGGTTCTACTGGTTACTCCTTAAGTTGTGGTGGGCCCATCATTTTTCCCCGCTCAGAGAACTTCGTCATTACTCCCGTAGCACCTCATAATTTGAATGCTAGACCAGTTGTTATTTCTGATAGTTCTGTTGTTTCTTTTGAGATAGAAGGGCGGGCAGAAAACTTTCTTTGCACTTTGGATTCTAGATTTGAAGTGATTACTTCTCTTCATCAATTGGCCATTCGAAAATGCGATTTCTCTATTAAATTTATTCAATTGCCAGGTACAGACTTTCCTAAGACCATAAGGAATAAGTTGGCTTGGGGTAAGGATTCTCGGAATTAGAGTTTGGGATTTTTTAGCGTCTGCCTATCTCTATCTCTAATCAATTCTAGAAACCAATTCCGAAGTAGCTGCCGCTTTCTTCGCTCTATATTCGATCGTGTCAATAGTGTCATAAAAACTATTCAAATAGTTGATCACACTTCTTCTATCTCCCATTCTCAAGACCTTGAAGTTTTTCACCAAATCCTTAATATTAGCCTTTTTAGTTTTATAAAAGGCAAGGGTAGTATCTAAGTTCGTTAAGTCTTCTTCAAAGCCCATATAAATTCTATCTTGTATGGAAGACATTATATAATTCGCATTAGGCAAAGCATAAGAAGCATCCACTAAACCAGAGAAATCAAAATCATAAGGGATCATTATGGTCTTACCATCTTTAACGACCATTTTTACATTTCTGCTAGCGATAATATCCCAATCGCTATTTCCAATCATATATTGAAAAATAGCAGTTTTATAAAAGGCCGTTTGATTAAACGCTTCTTTCTTTAAACCTCTTTCTTGGTCTGCTTTCTTGACATCTAATCTATTTCTCATCTGCGCAGTATCTTCAATTAAAAAACCCCATTGCTCAGTGCTACTACCATTCTTTATATCTACATAAGTGATCTTTAATAATTGTACTTTAAAGCTTTCTTCTGTGATCTCATTATATATCTTATAAGCTAAATATTCTTTTAAAACCGCCGCCTTACTATCTCCATCCCCTTCCATACATTGCGTGACCAATTTCATATCATCAAACTTAGCCAAGCCTGCTTCTTTCAATTCTTTTTTCTTGAAATTCAATTTCATCGGAGGCATTGCTGTACAGCGCATTCTTCTAAAATTTCCTCTTAGCGTTACTTCCACATTCCATAGTTGCTCGTTTCCTTTTGCATCTTCAAATTTTAAAGAAACCATTTGACCTTCCGCACTTCGGCGACTTGTTTTCAAGGTTTCAAAATCTCCTTCAAGTGTTACTTCTAATACTTCCTGGTGGTTCATCAAATCAAAGATACTAGCAGGAGTAGCAGCAAACCCTATCGTCTGCATTAAGCAAAGGCTAAACAATCCTAAGATAGAGACCCAAGTCTTTGTAATGCGAAATATGTATGAATTTATTTTAATCATCTTTACTAGATTTAGAATTTCCAGTTTGTTACTGCAAAGATGCCCCTATTAAGAGGCTTAAAATAGGTGAAAAGCAGACAGATAATGGTTAAAATGGGACAAACTAGGTATGCTTGATTATTGTGCTAGGAGTAATTTTTTTTTGTTAAAATTCTAAAATTGAAACATTAGATGCTTTTTTAAGAACTTTATTCTACAATAAATACAAAAAAATAGCTTTTAAGAAATTTTATTCTGTTTCTATCAAAAAAACATTTACTAGAAGTAAAATCAGTTCTTTTGTTAGTGTAATATTTACACAATGTTAAATAATGGTAAATTACGGACATTTT
>CAKZUM010000108.1 GCA_937921525.1 uncultured Saprospiraceae bacterium | reverse complement strand
AATAGAATGGTTTCTTTGGTAGGATCAATTCCATTAATTGCTTCATAAAAGATACTTACTGTACCATTCTTTGCCTTACCTGTCTCCCCCTTTATTAAAATAGGAATAGGTTCTTTTTGTAACTTCGAAATAAGCGTATCTATATCTTTAGGAAGCTGAATGCCTGATTTTATAAATAGGAAGAATCCTATTAACAATAACAGTAAGAAGATTAAAATGTATATCATTTTTATTTCAATAAAAAAATGTAAGGAGTTCAAAATATATCTTGTAAATGTATATCAATAGCTACGAAATAAAAAATGATTCAAAATATTATATACCAATTCTTTCCAACTCTAGATTTTTTCATATACCAACTTGTTATTTGTGAACAAGTCTTCTATAAAGGTCAAATATAAATACACTCAAAAACATAGCATTTTAGTCAAAATAAACTACCTTTAAAGCATAAAAAATCACTATTCTCCGTGAAGTTGTTTAAGAAGCTATTAAAAGGACTTAAGTTTTGAGTTTTAACTTTCAAGAAAAAGAGAGATTAATGATATCGAAATTATCGATAGTAATACCAGCATATAACGAAGGCAACACCATTCATTTAATATTAAATAAGGTTAGAGACGCCAAACTATTAAATGACATTAGCAAAGAAATAATCATTGTAAATGACTGTTCTACTGATGACACAGATACAGCCATTAAGAAGTATATCTCCGACAATCAAAACCTAAATATACAGTACGTCAAGCATGACCAAAACAAGGGAAAAGGTGCTGCATTACACACGGGTATACAGAAAGCAACTGGTGATTATTTAATCATTCAAGATGCCGATTTAGAATATGACCCAAGGGAGTATAATCTACTGTTACAACCTGTAATTGATGGTTTTGCAGATGTCGTTTATGGTTCTAGATTCATGGGTGGAAATGCACATAGAATCTTATTTTTTTGGCATACGATTGGTAATCGTTTTTTAACTTTCCTGTCCAACATGTTTACTAATTTGAATCTGACGGATATGGAAACTTGCTATAAATTATTTAAAACGGATATTATTCAAGGATTATCTTTAAAAGAAAATAGATTCGGCTTTGAACCAGAAGTGACTGCGAAAATTTCCCGTGTCCCAAATATTCGGATTTATGAAGTGGGTATTTCGTATTATGGCAGAACCTATGAGGAAGGAAAAAAGATAGGTTGGAAAGATGGATTCAGAGCTATCTATTGTATTTTAAAATACAACCTATTTAAGTAAAGATTTCAAAGTAGTTTTTAAAATGAAACTAACAACACTTCTGATAACCTTACTTTTTTCTTACGGCATGTGAATCAACCAACTCAAAAGCGGATAGCATTCGTTTAGTTTTGGGAGATAAGGTGGCAAGAATTATTGGGAGTGAAATCCGTAAATAAAATATCGTTTTATTAAATATGAAAATAGCCATTATATCAGACATCCATGAAAATTTCCATAATCTAATTCTTGCTTTACAAAAAATAGAAAAACAGGAAATTCAACAAATCATTTGTTTAGGAGATCTAATGAATAATGGTATTGCCAAATTATTAGCCTCGCAATCAATACCTGTCTATATGATTTGGGGAAATAATGATGGAGAAAAGGTGGCTATTACTTTAGCTTCAAAAAAAGAAAATAGTTCCTTAAGTGTAAGTTCTAATGTCTATGATTTTTTAGAAATCAATCAGCGAAAAGTCTTTATTTCTCATTATGATGATTTAGCGATTCCTATGGCAAAGTCTGGAGAATATGATGCCGTATTCTACGGCCACACCCATATCCACTCTATCGAAAAAATAAAATCTTGCTGGGTCGTCAATCCCGGTGAAATAGCAGCTGGCAAAACAAAAAAAGCAACCTTTGTAATATATGATACTACTAGTAATGAGGTAGAATTAATTACTTTAGCTGACTCCATAAGTTTGAAAACGCCTTTGATGGAAGCCTACTTTGAAGAACATGGAACAAAGATGGGGCTTCGATCTAAAGCATTACAACCTACGAAAGAAATAAGCTCATTAAGCGATAAAAATCTTATACCTCTCCATAGTCCTGTGTATAAAAATTTAGAGTTGGCAGCAGAGACTGCCAAAGCAGTAGTTTTTTCTGGATTGCCCGGGGTTGGAAAAAGTTTGTATATCAATCAATTCCAACTCATAGCCGCTGCCAAAGGAAAACAGGTGACGGTTATCCAATGGGACATCGCTCGTAAATCATTTGAAACAGATGAGATTTTTGAACGTTTTCCAATGGGGGATGGTACGGTACATAATGGGGTGAAATTAGGTGCTGGAAAATGGTTAATTGATACGATCAAAGATTGGTTGAAATCACATACCTCAGATGAGGAACTACTACTAATCGAAGCACCTTTAGTGGGACATCGATTTATAGAGGTGGCAACCATTCAAGAGGATACTTTTCTGGAAAATTTTTTCCGAAGTCCTGCTTTTCAAATTATAGTGCCTATACCTTCTAGAAGGGTACGAGCAAAAATTGAAGCAGATCGTAGCGCACAAATCTCTGATGATGCAAAAGTTTGGAGTGGCGCAAAGCCCTCCGTTATGCTAATGTTATGGAAGATGGTTTGTGGTATAGCCAATGAGTTTGGTCGAACCATTCCAATGGAGGGACAACCGCCCTATGATCCAGAAATTTACGAATTTGTTTTTGCAAAAATTTTACAATATCGTCATTTCATTCCTTTACATATCAATGAAATTTATCCAATTGTAATAGTCAACGAATCGGAATTACATGACACGGGAAGCCTTGCTGCAGATGCAATTACTGCCAATGAATATGCTAAAGCCATTGCCAATCAATATCCTGATTTAGAGGAGATTGATTTGGTGGTGAATGGATGGTATTTGACTTAGGTTTAAAATAAAAAACAATTATGCCCATAAAATTTAAAAATTATCTACAAGCGAAAGCTGCGTATAAGGGAGGTAAATCAAAACCTAAAGCACCAGCTGGAAAAAAAATATACAAATTATCTTCTAATGAAAATATGTTGGGGTCTTCTCCAAAAGCTATTGCAGCTATTCAAGCACAGTTGAACAATCTTTCAGAATATCCAGATCATAATGATAGTCGATTTCGGTTGGCATTACAGGAATTTTATGGCGGCCTATTAAGAGCGAATCAATTTATTACCACGAATAGTGGCGTTGCTAATATCGAACTCATACTAAGAGGTTTTTTAGAAGAAGGAACAGAATGTATTTTTTCTAATCCTGCCTTTGGCCCCTATAGAGGTTTTCCAAAAAAAATGGGTGCTATTAGTATTGATATTCCATTAATAGGAGATAATTTTCAATTAGATGTCAATGGTATTTTAAATGCGGTGAATGAAAAAACTAGATTGGTTTTTGTTACCAATCCAAATAATCCAACAGGTACCCATTTACCAAAATCACAGATAGATGCCTTGGTGAATGGTCTGCCTGACCACGTAGTCCTCTTGTATGATGAAGTGTATTATCAGTATGTGCAATCAAGAGATTATGTACGGGCCCTACCCTATGTCTTAGCAGGAAAAAATGTAATTGGGATTAATAGTTTTTCTAAAGCCTATGGTTTGGCGGGATTGAGAGTAGGCTATTCTTATTCGACCCCAAGAATTGCAGAATATCTACAACAGCTAAGAATTCCTTTTATGATTGATTCTGTAAGTATGGCTGGTGCGATGGCCGCTTTAAAAGACCATGACTTCATTCAACAAACGGTTCAACTCATTCATAAAGAGAAAGCTTATCTCTATGCAGCCTTCGATCAAATGGGTGTGAAATATTGGAAAACACAAGCCAACTTTATTTTAATAAAACCCCTTATCGACTCTAAAGAATTTGAGGCTTTGGTTTTGAATGAGGGTATTATGGTACGACCGGCAGATAATTTTGGTGCTCCAGGTTGTGTACGGGTAACGATAGGAACTAGAGAAGCAAATGATGCTTTTATTAACGCTTGGAAAAAGATATTGAGTGCAGGGTAATTACACTTTATAAAAAAATTTCTAAAATTAAATATTGTTCTTTTTGCATTCTGCGCGGGCTTATGCCTAGAGGCATAAAGAGTATAGCAAAAGAAAAGAACCAAAAACCCTAGACAAAAAGCTAACCCATCCGCAAGCGGTTCGGGAATATATTCCCTCATCTCCGGTATTTTTGTCGGGCCTCCCGCTTAGTAACGAGGAGATAATAAATGTACATTCTTGGGTAGCTTATTTTTTTCTTAGTTTTCTCTTGAAAGCGGGAGTATTGTTGATACTATGACCGATTTCAAGAGGAAAATAAGGGAAAAAGAAGCAGCCAAGAGTGTA
>CAKZUM010000107.1 GCA_937921525.1 uncultured Saprospiraceae bacterium | reverse complement strand
TCATGCCATATAATTCTGTCGTCTTTTCTACACTCGATTGTAAAGCTTTATAATAAGGTGCATTTAGGGAAGGGGTACAATAGCCAATTTTAATATTGGATAAATCAATTTTACTCTCTATTAATTGATAACTATTACTTGCATTTCCTTTATCAGGATTGGCTTTTTTTGATTTGTCTAGGCAATTAGAAAAGAGAATGATAAGGAGGATGGTGCCTATATATTTGAATGCTATTTTCATATTATAGAAAGTAGTTAAGTGCTAGGACTAAATCTTATTTATATCCTAGCACTTATAATTGAGAATTTAGTAGTTTCACATAGATACGATTTTCCTTTAGAATTTTATAATAGAACAAAAAAAAAGCCTTTCGGTAAATTACCGAAAGACTTTTTTATAGCAAAAGAATTTGCTTAATTATTCACAATAGTAGAAGTGGTTACCACAAGTCTTCATAAAGTGAATTGCACAAGCATTAGGACCGCTGATTCTAAACGCTTCTACATCTCTACCAGATACATCTAGTTTCGCATAGATTGTTTTGTGAATGCTACCAGCACCGATATTGCCCACCGTACCCGGAGCAATTCTAACACTAGCAATCTTATCAGCTGTGACATCAGAGAAACTATTATAACCTAATGAAGTAAAGATACCATCTAGGAATTCTTTATCTCTTCGATTATTCTTATATCTACTTCCTAGTTTGTTTAAGAATGCTTCCTTACCCATATCTCTAGAGTAACCAAATTCAGGATTGGTACCTAATCTAGTTAATACTTTAGGAGTAGCGTTAGTTGGCAAACTATATACTGGACCACTCATACCTTTACATGCACAAGTTGGTACAGCAACTGGAGGTACCTTTTTAATAGGTGCTGCTTCCATTGCAGCTGGTGGTGGAGGAGGCGTTGTACCTGCACATCCTTTCCATAAACCAAAAAGTAATAAAGCTAAAAGCGGTATTAATAACCACCATGCTAATCCTGCACCCGCTTTTTTAGTTGCAGCAGCAGTAGCCGCTGTAGCAGCGGTTGTTGCAGCAGCAGCAGCGACTGTTTTCTTAGCCACAGGTGCTACGACTTTCTTAGCAACAGGTGCTACGGCTTTCTTAGCAACAGGTGCAGCAGCAGGAGCAGCAACTGCTTCCTTCTGTAAACAACTACGTCCTACCTCTCGGCCATTTTGGTCGTGTAGTACGTCGTAGTAGACATTACCTCTAGACACTCTCTTGTATCGGTTCTTGTTACCGATGTTTTTAAGAGCTCCTCTTAATTCATAATCCCTCTTTTTAGCATCAGGGAAGCCTTCACTACGAAGTTTAACATCACCGTTTTTGTCATAAATAGCAAAGTAGTACTCTCCGTTTTTATGCTTGAATAGTGCAACATTATTCTTTCGATCGGTAATCTTATGTCCTTTATATTCTCGACAAATAAGATAGTCATCTTCTTTATCTGTACTAGATTTCTTCTTTACTGTAGTAGCGGCAGTGGCAGCGGTAGCAGCAGCAGCCGTTGCAGCAGCAGCTACTGGTTTAGCGACAGATGCTTTAGGAGCTTCTTGTTCTACACAACTACGAGCAACTTCATTACCTGCTTTGTTGTAGAGAATATCCATGAACTTGTCACCTTTCGTTCTACGTTTGTACATAGAGCGATCTCCTAAATGCTTGATTACATCTGCCAATTCACCTTCTCGCTCTTCAGCAGTTGGGAAGCCTTCACTACGCAATCTTACTTTTCCATTGTCTTTGTAGACTACAAAATAATGTTGGCCATTGGAGTGCTTGAATAGAGCAATATTATTTGCTTTATCTGTCACTGGATGTCCTTCATAGTCTTTACATGGTAAATAGTCATCTTCCTCGACTACAGTCTTTTTTACAACTGTCTTCTTAACCACCTCTTTTTTCTTTACTTCTACAGGCTTGACTACCTCCTTTTTGACAATCTCTTTCTTAACTTCTTCTTTTTTGAAACTGCCACCTGCAGCAGCGGCACCAACAGCACCTGCTGCTAATGCAGCCCCTTTTGCAACCGTTGAAGAAGTAGAAGATTCTTTCTTAACTTCTGTCTTTTTGACTTCCACTTTCTTAGCTTCAGCAGGCTTTGCTTCTACTTTCTTAGTTTCAACTGTTTTTGTTACAACAGGAGTGGCTGTAGTTGTAGTAGTTGTGGCAGCTGTTCCCTCTTTTTGTAAACAACTACGTCCAACTTCTCTACCAGTTTTATCATAAAGAATGTCCATGTAATAGCTGCCTTTCTTTTTGCGCTTATACATTGAACGATCATTGTGGTATTTCAAAACACCAGACAATTCTTCATCTCTAACTTTAGCATCAGGGAATCCTTCACTACGCAATTTTACATCTCCATTAGCTGTATATAATACAAAATAAAATTGTCCATCATCATGCTTAAACAAAGCTACATTATTCTCTTTGTCATTAACATTATGGCCTTTATAAGCTCTACATGGAAGGTAATCATCTTCTTCATCTATTGTTGTACCAGAAGAGGAACTAGAGGAACTGGAGCTAGAAGAACTGGAGCTAGAAGAACTAGAAGAAACTGTTTGTTTAGAAGAGGACATACTTGCACCTACTCCAGTAGCAGCAGCGGCAGCACTAGCAGCGGCAGCGGCGGCTAATTTTTTCTTCTCAGCAGCAGCTTGTTCTGCTTTTCTGGCAGCCTCTATTTCAGCTTTGATTGCGGCAGCTTCCTCTAATTCTGCCTTTTTAGCAGCCTCCACTTCTGCTTTAATTGCAGCTGCCTCTTGTTCCGCTTTTCTCTTAGCATCCATTGCCGCTTTCTCAGCAGCTTCACGTTCCGCTATCTTCTTAGCCTCAGCAGCTTTTTCGGCAGCAGCTTTTTCGGCAGCAGCTTTTTCGGCAGCAGCTTTTTCGGCAGCAGCTTTTTCAGCGGCAGCTTTTTCGGCAGCAGCTTTTTCAGCGGCAGCTTTTTCAGCGGCAGCTTTTTCAGCGGCAGCTTTTTCAGCAGCAGCCTTGTCGGCAGCAGCCTTGTCGGCAGCAACCTTGTCAGCAGCAACTTTCGCAGCAGTAGCGGCGGCAGCGGTTGCGGCAGCAGCAGAAACTGCGGCAGCCTTAGACGGTTCAGCAGCAACTGTTTTTTCGGCAGGTTTTTCTATGACAGTAGTAGCCTCTTTTTGCAAACAACTACGCCCGACTTCTCTACCAGTTTTATCATAAAGGATATCCATATAATAGTTACCCTTAGACTTTCGCTTGTACATAGAACGATCATTGTGGAATTTCAACACACCTGATAGTTCTTGATCTCTTCCTTGTGCATCAGGAAATCCTTCACTACGGAGCTTCACCGCATTGGTACCTGAATGATATAATACAAAATAGAATTGACCGTTTTCGTGCTTGAATAAAGCAACGTTATTCTGTTTGTCGTTTACCGTGTGGCCTCTGTATGCAGAACAAGGCAAATAATCATCTTCTTGATCTACAGGTGTAGAAGGAGCAGCTGCTTTTACAGAAACAACTTGAGGATCCTTAATGATAGGTTTTTCCTCTGTCAATTTTTCAGATGGTGCAGCAGCTTTTCGAGATACCTTTTGTCCATCTCCAGAGCTAACAGCTCCAGCACCTGCAGCGGCAGCCCCTGCTGCAAAACCCGTCTTACCTGTAATACCAAGTTTACCAGATTCTGTTTGTCCACTATCTTTTGTTCCTCTCTCTCCACCAGAAACAGACTTACTACTTGATGAACTGGAACTGCTCTTACTAGTAGTAGATGATTCTGACTTAGCAGACGCGACTCCACCAGATGAAGATACATTCCCCTGCATCCATGATAAATGCTTTTGCATTTCTTCTTCGGAAGAGAAATGTGGACTTTGACCAATCTCTTGATGATTTCCAGCTTTTAAGCTAAAATAATACTTACCAGCAGGTGTTCTAGCCGTTTTCCAACGAGCCTTGTTAGAGGCATTATTGGTAACAGATTTGATTCCATTATCTCTAGATGCTTCAGAAGAATAGCCTTCACTTCTTAAAAGCGTTTTACCATCTGCACCATTGTAACTAAAATAGAAAGCCCCTTCATGCTTAAACTTATGAAATCCTTTAGCTCCAGAATAAAAGGATGCTGCTAGATATTCATCTTGTGTTTTATTAGAGGATGCTTTACCATCTCTGCTACTTGCTAGTGTTTGTTTAGCAACCCTATCTGCAGTTACTGGCTTACCACTTGCTATTTGACTAATCACGGCATTCATTACATCCAATGAATTAAACCACTTACTAGTCGCTATGTTCTGATTATTTCCAGCACGTAAATTAAAGTAATGTTTGCCATTAGGATGAACCATTTTTTGGTATCGGGCTTCATTACTCAAGTTATTAGTAACGGATTTGATTCCATTATCCCTTCCATTTTCAGAAGAATAACCTTCACTAATTAGATAAACATTTCCACCTGAAACGTAAGAAAAATAAAATTTATCTGCTTCAGAGAAAGAACTAAAACCATTTTCTACTCCAGAGATTCTGGATTGGTAAAAGGATAAAGGCTGATAATTATCGCCACCGCCGCCGTCGCCCTTGTACGGATTTTCCATAGATATTAGATTAAAGGTTGAAGTCATCTTATCAATGACTTAATTAATAAAAAACTCTATATGCTAAATGAAATATAGTGCTATTGTAAAAAATAAATTAATGATCTTTGTAGTCACCTAACAAAAGGTATGCAGAGGATACCTCTTATGTCTCTCCCTCATCTCTGGTCAAACGGTTTTTGGACGAGCCACCCGCCCCTGATGTTGACCTAACAGTACGTGGCTAAAAGTGAAAACATTAGTTTATAGAGTACTTTAAGCCTTAATGCTTTAAGTACTAAATATCTATACTATTGTCAGGGATTCTTTTTTCCCTATCCTGAGTTGTTCATCAGTCAGGTAGCTACGGCTAGCAGCCCATCCGCAAGCGGTTCAGGAACTATCGTTCCTTCATCTTCTTCACGCCTTGTCTAGGAAAAAATAACCTCCTGAAATACTATATCTACTTAGATTATTAAAGTATTAAGAAAAAGTAATGTTATAATGCTCACACTACTGGACATTTTAAAGAGCAGAGAGTAGAGACAGATTTCGTTTAAAAAATGACGAAATTTCGTTGTTTTCTAATCGAAATACGTCTCTACTCTCTGCTCTCTATTCTCTGTTCTAAACAATGTCCAGTAGTGTGTATAATGCTTATATATTATATATGCTGTTTTATATATTAACTATTTTAATCTGGAGAGGTTTATTCGATTTTGTATTAGCTATTAAATAATATGTCGATGTAAATTTGAATATTATTATTTAATATATTACTGCCATTGTTGTGTTTGTCGAAATATAATTATTATTTT